>JAYRLX010000316.1:0-4793 GCA_041905125.1 Caulobacter sp.
CGGCGGAGAAATGGGTCCCGCGCATAAAGCGCGGGATGACGGACATCGGGAGGGGGTTCCCCTGTGGCCTACCCCTTCGGCCGCACCACGGCCACCAGCCAGCCGCCGCCCCAGGGGGTGTTGATCACCGCCTCGTCCAGCACCTCGCCCATGGCCTTCAGGCGATGCCACAAGCGCAGCGGCTTCAGCGCCAGCCACATGGTCAAGCCCACGGCGCCGTCGGGCTTCAGGTTCGGGGCGTAGTGGGCGACCAGGGCCTCGACCTCGCCCAGGTGCTCGATGCATTCCGAGAAGACCACGACGTCGAAGGTCTCGTCGGTCTGGAAGGTCCGGCCATCGCCCAGCACCATCTTGACCTCGCCGATGGCGATCTCGGGCGCCAGGCGCAGTTCGCCGCGCTCGACGGCGGGCTTGGAGAAGTCGACGCCGACATAGCGCGCCGGCCGGTGGGCGCGCAGGGCCTCGAAGAACACGCCCTCGCCCGCGCCGATTTCCAGCACGCGCGGATTGGGCCAGCGGTCGGCGATCATGGCCGCCAGCAGGCGGTGATGGTGGCGCTGTTCGGAGCAGTTCAGCCGGTCGTAGACGCCGGCCTGATATTCGGCGTCCCACTTCTCTACGGGCGCGGCGACGATCGGCTTGTGACGCTTGCGCATGAAGAGCTCGCCCAGCGCCGGATTGTCCAGCGACAGCAGCTCCGTGAACCGGCGCCAGCGCAGATAGGCCATGACTTCCCCCTAATCCCCTGGCGCTCCGGATAGGGAAAGGGCCCCGGACTGTCCAGTCCGAGGCCCTTCAAGTGAGTTCAGGCTTGAGGCGAGCGCTTAGCCCTTGTTGGCCAGAGCCGCCTGAGCGGCCGCCAGGCGCGCGATCGGCACGCGGTAGGGCGAGCACGACACGTAGTCGAGGCCGACCTTCTCGCAGAAGCCGATCGAGGCCGGGTCGCCGCCATGCTCGCCGCAGATGCCGAGCTTGACGTCCGGACGGGCCGCGCGGCCGCGCTCGGCGGCGATGCGGATCAGGTCGCCGACGCCGTCCTGGTCGAGGCTGACGAACGGGTCCTTCTCGAAGATGCCCTTGTCGATATAGGCGGCCAGGAACTTGCCGGCGTCGTCGCGGCTGATGCCGAACGTCGTCTGGGTCAGGTCGTTGGTGCCGAAGCTGAAGAACTCGGCGTTGGCGGCCAGGTCGCCGGCGCGCAGGGCCGCGCGGGGCAGCTCGATCATCGTGCCGACGGTGTACTTCAGGTCCACGCCCTGCTCTTCCAGCACCGCCTTGGCGACGCGGTCGGTCAGGTCGCGCAGGTACTTCATCTCCTCGCCCTTGGCGACCAGCGGGTGCATGATCTCGGGGACCGGCGCGGCCTTGCCCGACTTAGCGATCTCGCAGGCGGCCTCGAGGATGGCGCGGACCTGCATCTCGTAGATCTCGGGATAGGAGACGCCCAGGCGGCAGCCGCGGTGGCCCAGCATGGGGTTGGTCTCGTGCAGCTCCTTGGCCCGGCGCATCAGCTTGGCGGCGTCGAGGCCGGTGGCTTCGGCCACGGCTTGGACGTCTTCCTCGGTGTGCGGCAGGAACTCGTGCAGCGGCGGATCCAGCAGGCGGATCGTGACCGGCAGGCCTTCCATGATCGTGAAGAGCTCGACGAAGTCGGCCTTCTGGAACGGGGCGATCTTGGCCAGGGCGGCGCGGCGGCCCTTTTCATCGTCGGCCAGGATCATCTCGCGCACGGCGGCGATCCGGGTGTCGTCGAAGAACATGTGCTCGGTGCGGCAGAGGCCGATGCCCTCGGCGCCGAACTGGCGGGCGGTCTTGGCGTCCAGCGGCGTCTCGGCGTTGGCGCGCACCTTCAGGCGGCGGACCTCGTCGGCCCAGCCCATCAGGGTGGCGAAGTCGCCGGTCAGCTCGGGCTCGATCATCTTCGGCGCGCCAGCCAGGATTTCCCCGGTCGAGCCGTCGATGGTGATGATCTCGCCGGCCTTGAAATCGCGGCCGCGGACGCGGAACAGGCCTTCCTTCTCGAAGATGGCGACGTCGCCGGCGCCCGAGACGCAGGCCCGCCCCATGCCGCGCGCCACCACGGCGGCGTGGCTGGTCATGCCGCCGCGCGCCGTGATGATGCCGCGGGCGGCGTGCATGCCGTGGATGTCCTCGGGCGAGGTTTCCTCGCGCACCAGGATCACGGCCTCGCCGTTGGCGGCGGCCTTTTCGGCGGCGTCGCTGTCGAAGACGATCTTGCCGGTCGCCGCGCCGGGCGAGGCCGGCAAGCCGGTGGTGATCACGTCGCGATGCGCCGTAGGATCGATGGTCGGGTGAAGCAGCTGGTCCAGCGAGGCGGGCTCGACGCGGCCGACGGCCTCCTGCTTCGAGATCACGCCTTCCGCCGCCATGTCGACCGCCACCTTCAGCGCGGCCTTGGCCGTGCGCTTACCGTTGCGGGTCTGCAGCATGTAGAGCTTGCCCTGCTCCACCGTGAACTCGATGTCCTGCATGTCGCGGTAGTGGCGCTCCAGCGTCTCGACCACGGTCTTGAACTGGCCGAACACCTCCGGCATCGCCTCTTCCATCGAGGGGGCCGTGTCGCCCATCTCCTCGCGGGCGGCCTTGGTCAGGGACTGCGGCGTGCGGATGCCGGCCACCACGTCCTCGCCCTGGGCGTTGATCAGGAACTCGCCGTACAGGCGGTTATCGCCGTTCGACGGGTTGCGGGTGAAGGCCACGCCCGTCGCCGAGGTGTCGCCCATGTTGCCGAACACCATCGACTGGACGTTCACCGCCGTACCCCAGCTTTCGGGGATGTCGTGCATGCGGCGATAGAACTTGGCCCGGTCGTTCATCCAGCTGGCGAAGACGGCGCCGATCGCGCCCCACAGCTGCTCCTGGGCGTCCTGCGGGAAGGGCTTGCCCAGATGGTCGCTCACGGCGGCCTTGTAGTCCTTGATGACCAGGGCCCAGTCGTCGGCGGTCAGGCCGGTGTCGACGTGGATGTCCAGGCGTTCCTTGTGGTCGTCCAGGATCTCCTCGAACATATGGTGCTCCAGATTGAGCACGACGTTCGAGTACATCTGGATGAAGCGGCGATAGCTGTCATAGGCGAAGCGGCGGTCGCCCGACAGCTTGGCCAGGCCCTCGACGGTCTCGTCGTTCAGACCCAGGTTCAGCACCGTGTCCATCATGCCCGGCATCGAGGCCCGGGCGCCCGAGCGCACGGAGACCAGCAGCGGGTTGGCGACGTCGCCGAACGCCTTGCCCGTGATCTCCTCGACCTTGGCGAGGCCGGCCTTGACCTGCTCGGCCAGCTCGGCCGGGTACTGCTTGCCGTTGGCGTAGTAGTGGACACACGCCTCGGTGGTGATCGTGAAGCCGGGGGGCACCGGCAGGCCCAGCGAGGACATCTCGGCGAGGTTGGCGCCCTTGCCCCCGAGAAGGTTCTTCATCGAGGCGTCGCCGTCGGCGCCGCCTCCGCCAAATGCATAAACCCAACGGGACTTGGTCAGCGTCTCAACCGGCATATGAAATTCACCCTGCGATAAGTGAAAAGGCCGCGCCCCTCTATTGGGAGCGTCTCACCTTGGAACAGCGCTGCTGTATCGTGATCCCGCAGTGCAATATCCGGGGCCTCAGTAGCACTTCGCTCAAGAACGCGTCCACTGGCGCTTGCTGTTCCACGCCTCATCCTGAGAATTCGGCAAATATTTCCAATGACAACGTTGTCCTGGCGATGAGAGCGGCGGCAACTGGCTCTAGGCACGATTTAAATCCGCCAACTGAGAGCCTTGAAGGCGCGCGTCGACCCGCCGCCTCCGGGTCTGACGGTTTGAAGACCTTCAGACCCTGACACGTAATGCAGCCATGACGTGCATCATGATGAATCGTGGAAGATGAGAGACGTCTCACCTCGACACACGGGCGTGACCTAGACACGGCCGACGCAAACCACCGGGCTCAATCCCGGCTCAGCTCGCGACGCCCTGATATGGCCTTTCAGGAAGGGGGCGGCGCTGACCGCCCCCTTCGTCGATCAGTACCGACGGCTATGGACAGAGCGGAGATAGGCCCTGTCGGCCTCGGTCATCGCGCGCGGCGCGTCGGCGGCGCCGCTGTCGAACAGGTTCAGGATCGTGTCCTCGGACGGCGCGCGAACGCGGGTGTCGGCCAGGGCCACCAGACTGACATAGTCAGCCAGGGTCGAGACTTTGACATCCGCCGCCTTGTTGGCGTCCACGATCACCAGGGCGTTGTAAGGCCGCGCATCCGCGGTCTTGAGACCGGGAGCAGCGGAGCCATGAATCCAGCGCACGGGCTGGCTGCTGGTCTTGAAGCGCTCGATATCCTGAGGGGCGACGCCCCTGTAGTTGAAGCGCTTGGCGCGCGTGGCCTCGACCACCAGCTCATCCGGGTTGGGCGAGAACAGAACGACCACGTTCGGCTCGCAATCGCGATGCGCATATTCCGCGCCCACCTGGTTGGCGACCTGGCGCAGCCGAGCGGCGACATAGTTGTTCACTGCGGCCGAAGCGCCACGAACCAGGGGACAAACACCCTCGCGCGCGCCGCCCGTGAGACCCTGACGCAGGCGCGCCATTTCGCCCTCCAGGCCCTGCTGACGCCGGGCGTCGCCGATCAGGGTGTCGCTCTGACGGGCGGAGGCTCCAGAGCCCGTCGCCAAAAGAACCGCAACGCCAACACTCAGAAGCATTCGTCGCATAGCGCGTCCCTCCAAATGGAATTTGATGGGAACACAACTTTAGAATGCCGACAACCCCAACACCCGCAAACGAAAGCGGCGGGCG
>JAYRLX010000317.1:0-4792 GCA_041905125.1 Caulobacter sp.
TAACGAGGCTCTAAATCAAACACTTAGAGCGTGACTCCTGCCGAAACCGGTTCCCACTTTCGGCGTCACGCTCTAGGCTTTAGCGATAGCGGTACTCGTAGTGGCACTTCTTCTTGCCCTTGCCGATCTCGTGACCGGCGACGGCGCCGACCGCGCCGCCCAGCAGCGTGCCTTCGGTCTTGTTGCCGTGGCCGGCGACGGTGTTGCCCAGCAGGGCGCCGCCCAGGCCGCCGATCACGGCGCCGTTCTTGGCCTTGGACTTGTTACAAACCAGGACGCGATAGCGGCCGTTGCGCGACTGGGCGTCGGCGGCGGTGACGGCCACGCTGCTGGCGGTGAAGCCGACGACGGTGGCCAGGACGAGTGCTTTCAGACGGGGGCGCATGGCGGCTCTCCGATTGTTCTTGTTGAAGATCCCTCGGCTCGTAAACGCCCAAGCTGGCGACCGGTTTCCGGCAAAGTCGGAAAGGCGACGCTTCAGCTTGGGCGCGCGACGGGGCTTAGCCTTCGACGCGATAGCGGCCGTCGGCGTCGGGGCAGACGCGGACGTAGCGGGTTTCGACACGGCCGTTGTAGTCGGTCGGGGCCGGGGCCAGGCGGCAGCGCTCGCCCGCCGAGGCGTAGCGGCCGTCGCTGTAGCGGTAGGGCTGGGTCTGGTCGTAGGTCCAGTAGTTGCCGCGCGTGTCGCACTTGGCCGAGGCGTTGCCGACCGCCGCGCCGACGCCCGCGCCGACCAGGGCGCCCAGCACCGAGCCTTCGGTCTTGGCGTTGCGGGCGGCGACGTTCGAGCCCAGGGCCGCGCCGGCCAGGGCGCCGATCACGCCGCCGACGGTGGCGTTGCGCTTGGCGTCCTGGCGGCAATTGTCGCCGTAGTTGACGTTGGCGCTGGTGTCGACGCCGACGGCGCCGGCGTACGGGGCGAGATAGCGGTTGGCCTCGCCCGGATGGCGGCGGTCATAGGCGCCATAGCCGTGGCGGCGGTCGTACTCGTCGCGGGCGGCGTAGTAGCGGTCGCGATCGCGCTCCCACTGCTGACGCGACGCGTCATAGCCCGAGGCGTAGCCGTAGCCGCTGGTGCGGAAACGGTCGGCCTGGCGCGGGTTGCGGCGGTCATAGGCGCCCTCGCCGTAGCGGCGATCGTAGTTATAGCGGGCGCGCTCGTAATTGGCGCGGTCGCGCTCGAACTGGGCCTGCTCGGCGTAGTAGGCGGCGCTCTGCCGGTACTCGGCGGCGCGATAGCGGTCGGCCTGGTCCCGATAGCGACGGTCATAGGCGCCGCGGCCGTAGCGGCGGTCATAGTCGTCGCGGGCCTGCAGGTAGTTGGCGCGGTCGCGCTCATAGGCGTCCTGGCGGTCGCGGTACTCGGCCACGCGCTCGTAGTAGTTGGCGCGTTGGTCGTCGTAGCGCTGCAGGCTCTGCTGATAGGCCGAGGTCTGGGCGAGCGCGGGGGCGATCGCGCCGATCGTCATGGTGGTCGCCATCAGGGCGACGATGGTCTTGGACGTCATCTGTGTGGTCTCCGTTCAACTGAACGGATCGACGGCCGACCCCCGACACCAGGTCGCCAATCCGGGGCTCTTCGTCCCTGCGGAGACGTAAAGGCGCAGGTTGGCGCGGAGGTTCCCAGCGTCAGTCGCTGAGCCAGTCCTGGCGGAAGGTCTGGCCGTCCCAGATGAAGACCGCTTCGCTGGCTTCAGCGGCGCCCAGCAGCAGGTCGCCCCGGGTGACCTGGACCGATTTGCGAGGGCAGGGGTCTGTGTCGGGGCCGGCGCCCTTGCCGCAGGAGGTCGCCACCACGCCGCCGTTCTTGGCGGGAACCATGTAGTTCGGCGCATAGCGGCCCAGTTCGATCCGGACAGGGGCCTTCGGGGCCGCGCCCCGCGAGATCTCCAGGACATAGCCGCCGTCGCCCGCGCGAAGGATTCGCGCGGTGTCGGCCTTGCCGTCGTGATCGAAGTCGCCGCTGATCGGTCCCGGCAGGACGGCTGAGGCAAGCAGGGCCAGGAACAGCGGCATCAAACACCTCGCGCGCACATCGCAAGGTCAGTCTGACTCAATCCCTGGTGACGGTCATCATGTAGTTGATGTCGGTGTCGGCCGAGCGGCTCCAGCGGCCGGTCAGCGGATTGTAGGCCACGCCGTACGGCCCCTGCATCGCCACGGGCTCGCCGGCCAGGAAGGCGCGCAGCTCCTCGGGCTTCAGGAACTGCTTCCAGTCGTGGGTGCCGGGCGGAACCCAGCGCAGCACGTACTCCGCGCCGATCTTGGCCAGGGCCAGGGCCTTCAGCGTGCGGTTCAAGGTGGCCACGAACATGATGCCGCCCGGCTTGAGCAGCTTGGCGCAGGTGCGCAGGAACTCGCCCGGATCGGCGACGTGCTCGATCACCTCCATGGTCAGGACGACGTCGAACGGCCCCGCGCCCTCGGCCAGCAGCTGTTCGGCGGTAGCGGGGCGGTAGCCGATCTCGAGGCCCTGCTCGGCCGCGTGGGTGGCGGCGGTCTTGATGTTGCGCTCCGAGGCGTCGATCGCCGTCACCGCAAAGCCCAGCCGCGCCATCGGCTCGCTCAGCAGGCCGCCGCCGCAGCCGATGTCGAGCAGGGAGAGGCCGTCAAACGGCGCGCGCTGGTCGCCGTCGCGGCCGAACCGCGCCAGGGCCTGCTCGCGGATGAAGGCCAGGCGGCAGGGGTTGAACACGTGCAGCGGGGCGAACTTGCCCTTCGGGTCCCACCATTCGGCGGCGATGGCCGAGAAGCGGGCCACGTCGGCCGGGTCGATGCTCCAGGAGGGTGAGGAGGCGGCTTGCGTCATGTGGCCTGTCTAGCACGGACGCCGACGCTCGCCACGATCCCGCAAAAAAGACGGCGCCGCGACATTGCCGTTGCGCCACCGCCCCGTTAGAAGGCGCTTCGCTTGCGCGAGAGGGAGCGTTCCCGCCGCGCGGGCGCAAGAAATAACCAAGTGTCGAGGTACCAAGGACGTGTCACGTCTGGTGATGAAGTTCGGCGGCACGTCGGTGGCCGACCTGGAGCGCATCCGCCGTGTGGCGCGCCTGGTCGCCGCCGAGGTCGCCACGGGTAAAGAGGTCGCGGTGGTCGTCTCGGCCATGTCGGGCAAGACCAACGAACTGGTCGCCTGGACCGACGGCGCCGGCCGCGCGGCGGCGGGCCTGCCGGAGTCGGACGACGAGTACGACGCCGTCGTCGCCTCGGGCGAGCAGGTGACCGCCGGCCTGCTGGCCATGACCCTGCGCAACATGGGCCACAAGGCCCGCTCGTTCCTGGGCTGGCAGGTGCCGATCATCACCGACGAGGCCCACGGCCGCGCGCGGATCGAGGAGATCCCGCCGGAGAACCTCGAGGCCTGCTTCGCCAGCGGCGAGATCGCCGTGATCGCCGGCTTCCAGGGCGTGACGCCGAAACAGCGCATCACCACCCTGGGCCGCGGTGGTTCGGACACTTCGGCCGTGGCGATCGCCGCCGCCGTCAAGGGCGCCTGCGACATCTACACCGACGTGGACGGGGTCTACACGACCGATCCGCGCATCGAGAGCAAGGCCAAGCGCCTGGCCAAGATCTCCTACGAGGAGATGCTCGAAATGGCCTCGCTGGGGGCCAAGGTTCTGCAGACCCGCTCGGTCGAGATGGCCATGGCCCATCGCGTCCCGGTGCGGGTGCTGTCCAGTTTCGTCGAACCGGGCGAAGCCCCGGGCCAAGGTACGATCGTCTGCGACGAGGAAGAAATCATGGAAAAGCGCATCGTCTCGGGCGTCGCCTACAGCCGCGACGAAGCCAAGATCACCCTGCTGGGCCTGCCCGACCATCCGGGCGTGTCCTCGCAGATCTTCGGCCGTCTCGCCGACGCCAACGTCAATGTCGACATGATCGTCCAGTCGCGCGCCCGCACCAACGCGACCGCGAACATGGAATTCACGGTCGGCAAGCGTGACGCCGCCCGCGCCGTCGAGATCGTCCGCGCCGCCCAGAAGGAGATCGGCTTCGAGGACGTCGCGGTCAACGAGGACGTCGCCAAGGTGTCGGTGATCGGCGTGGGCATGCGCAGCCACGCCGGCGTCGCCCAGTCGATGTTCGCGGCCCTGGCCGAGAAGAACATCAACATCCAGGTCATCTCGACCTCGGAGATAAAGATCTCGGTCCTGATCGACGCGGCCTACACCGAACTGGCCGTCCGCGCCCTGCACGCGGTGTACGGGCTGGACCAGCTGTAGTTTCGACGGAGGGAGCGCCCCCTCCCCCGTTGCACGGGTAAGGAGGAATGGCTCCATCCTCCATCGCGCAGCGGGGGAGGGGGACCGCGAAGCGGTGGAGGGGGCGCTCCCCGCCGACTTAGATGAAAACGTCGCCTTCGGACGTTATGGAAGCGACATCGCTTCCGAGAGACCCCATGTCCGACATCTTCAAGTTCGATCCCGAGGCCAAGACCGTCACCTTCTCGGGCGACGAGGGGCTGAAGGTGCTGTTCGACCTCTTGCTGCGGGCCAAGTTCGGCGACGGCTATGAAAAGCCGCTGCTGGTCAGCCCCTGGCTGGCGGCCCTGCTCAAGCGCCTGGACCGCGTGGTCAACGACGCCGAGCTGCGTTTCCCGGAAAAGGTCGGCCAGCCGATCTTCGACACCGACGACCTCCTGGCCATGGGCGATGCGGTCATCGAGGAAGGGCACACCGTCGGCTGGTGGTCGATGACCGAGGCCGAGCGCCGGGACTACCTGCGCGGCACCATCGCCGCCCCGCACCCCCTGACCGACCTCGAGGTCGAGTTCATCGAAAGCGACATC
>JAYRLX010000318.1:0-332 GCA_041905125.1 Caulobacter sp.
TGGCGGGTCAACCGCCACGCTTTTTTTGTTCCGATATTAGAAGGGGCCGCCGGTTGTCGACGGCCCAAACACTTCAATCCAGGCCGGCGTTTTCGAGAAAGACCGCCGCGTCCAGATCGATCGTCATCTCTCGCGTCCAGAACCGCAGTTGGCCGCACTGCGCCAGGAAGGCCGGAACGTCCTGCGGCCCTTCGAGCGCGATCAAGCCCTCGTCGAAATCCTCGGGCGCGATCCCCGCCTTGGTCAGCAAAGTCTCCGCCGCGCTCGTGTAATGTGCCTCCAGCGTCAGTTCGCCGAGGACGCGCACGGCGTAATCGCGCACAAGTTCCGAA
>JAYRLX010000318.1:342-4737 GCA_041905125.1 Caulobacter sp.
TTGGTCAGCAAAGTCTCCGCCGCGCTCGTGTAGCCGATGAACTTGCAGTGGGCGAAGGCGTCGCTGACGAAGTCCTTGGCGGTCTTGTCCTTGGCCAGCATGGCCGCTCCCTCCGGCGACAGGGCCAGGACGACGGCGTCGTACAGGACCGAGGGACCGCCATCGATCTTCTGCTTGGCCTGCGCGATCGTCCCGTCGTCGAGCACCGCCCCCGCCGTCTTGGGGGCGATGATCTCATAGACCGCCGGCAGGCTTTTGACAGCGTCGACCAGGGCCTCGACCAGCGCCGCCGACGCGCCGTCGCTGACCAGTATGCCAAGCTTTCGGCCGGCGAAGCTGCCGGGGGCGCGCCTGAGGATCGAGAGGGCGTCGGACGGCGGCAGGGTGGTCAGCGGCGGCGAAGCCGCCGGGGCGGGGGCGGGCAGGGCCGGCAGGCCAAGGCCCGCCGCGACCACCGTGGCCAGGCGCTCATCGATATTGCGCAGGTGAGCCACCATGCGCTCGCGGATGTCGATCCGCTCGCACTTGGACAGCTCAAAGACCAGGGCGTCGCCGATGTGCTTCTGTTCGATGGCCGTCTGGCTGATGAAGAACTGCCGGGCCTGGCTGTAGTGGTCCGAGAAGGTTCCGGGGCGCTCCTGAACCTTGCGGCCGTTCTCGGCGGCTTCGAAGTGGCGATAGCCGGTCGTCGGGCTCTCGCGGGGGCCGCCCCAGCTGTTGGGCTCATAGTTCACGCGCCCCTTGGGATTGCGCATGTTCATGTGCCCGTCCTGTTGGAAGTTGTGGACCGGACAGCGCGGCGCGTTGATCGGGATGTGCGTGAAGTTCGGGCCGCCCAGGCGCTTCAGCTGGGTGTCCAAGTAGGAGAAGTTCCGCCCCTGCAGCAGCGGGTCGTTGGTGAAGCCGACTCCGGGCACGACATTCTGGGTGCAGAAGGCGACCTGTTCGGTCTCGGCGAAGAAGTTATCGACCAGGCCGTCCAGCACGAATTCGCCGATGATCCGGACCGGGATCTGCTCTTCGGGGATGATCTTGGTGGCGTCCAGCACATCGAACTCGAACTGGTCGGCGAAGTCGTCATCGAAAAGCTGGACCCCGAGGTCCCAGATCGGCGGCGCGCCCAGGTCGATGGCGTCCCAGAGGTCGCGGCGGTGGAAGTCGGGATCGGCGCCGTTGATCTTAAGCGCCTCGTTCCACAGCACCGACTGCAGGCCCAGGCGCGGCTTGAAGTGGAATTTGACGTAGGTCCCTTTGCCCTCGGCGTCGATCAGTCGGAACGTATGGACCCCGAAGCCTTCCATGAACCGGTAGGAGCGGGGGATCGCCCGGTCGGACATGGTCCACATGATCATGTGCATGGACTCGGGCGTCAGGGTGATGAAGTCCCAGAAGTTGTCGTGGGCGGTCTGGGCTTGTGGGAATTCGCGATCGGGCGCGGGCTTGGCCGCGTGGACCATGTCCGGGAACTTGATCGCGTCCTGGATGAAGAACACCGGGATGTTGTTGCCCACGATGTCCCAGTTGCCCTCCTTGGTGTAGAACTTGACCGCGAAGCCCCGGACATCGCGCGCCAGATCGAACGAGCCCTTGTTGCCGATCACGGTCGAGAACCGGACGAACATCGGCGTTGTCTCACCGACCTCGGTCAGCATCTTGGCCCGCGTGAACTCGGCCAGAGACTCCTTCAGCGTAAAGGTCCCATGGACGCCGTAGCCGCGAGCGTGGACCACTCGCTCGGGAATGCGCTCGTGGTCGAAATGGAAGATCTTCTCCCGAAAATGGAAGTCCTCCAGCAAGGCCGGACCACTCGCGCCGACGCGCAGGGTGTTCTGGTCATCCGCGACGGGCACGCCCTGCTGGGTAGTCAGGACCGCGCCCTCATCGCCATTCTCGGGGGCGATCTGATGGAGCTCTCCGGCCTCGCCAAGGCGAGTTTCGAATTCGGCGGCGTGCGAGGTCGCGCCGGTGTCCTTGCCGATCACCTTGGGCATGTGAAGTCCTTGAGAGGGAGGGTTGCTCTAGGCTCAACCCGCCCTCTCAAGGTCCGTTGCGAACGGCGTCTTTTGATAGAGACCGAAGCTCGGAAGCGGTCAGGGGCGCTGGTCCGCCGCCGCTTCAAGCGCGGAGCGATCCAGCAGGGTGACCTGGGCCCCTCGCACGTCGATGAGACCCTCCCGACGCAACTGTTGCAGCGTGCGGTTCACATGCACCAGGCTGAGGCCCAAGGCGTCGGCCAGCACTTCCTGCTTTACCGGCATGTGAAACCCGTCAGGACGGGCTTCGCCGATTTCTAAGAGGCGGCCATGAAGCTCCAGAAGCAGATGCGCCATGCGCTCATAGGCGGTCTGCCGACCCAGGCGCACGACCTGGTCCAGGAGACGACCCTGCTGGGCCGCGGCCGCGCCGGCGAAAACCCTGCCCAGGCGTTCGGAGAGCGGCGGCAAGGCGGGTTTGGCTTGCCGCACCTTCAATGGGGTTAGCGCCAAGACCTCGACCGAGGGGTGGGCGCGGGTCAGCAGATCGAACCCCACGCCGTCACCCGGCAGGATGAACGATAGGAGCTGCCGACGGCCGTCCCCCAAGCGGCGGGCGAGGCAGGCCCAGCCCGATGTCAGGAAGAAGGCTGGCGCGCCCGTCTCGATCGATTGGTTGGCCGAGTAGGTTTCCGTCCCCACCAGAAGAGCTTCCAGCTCAAGCCAGTCTTCCTCGCGGAGTAAGCCGTATCGCCGGAGCCGTCGAATGTAGCTTCGGTCGCCCAGCATCTCCCTTGGCGGCCGTAGGGGTGCGATCGCTAGCATCGCGACCACATGCAATCCCTGCGCAAGATGTCCGTTTGATTTTTATTCATAGCTCGCTCCTTTTTGCGAGCCCCGTCCCGACATTTACAATGCCTCATCAGAATATAAGTGTCGATGCGCAAAATAAAAATATGTAAAACTCGCTCTAACTCGCGGTACATCCTATTGTTTATCGTGCATTTTATTCAGTCTAGCTTCTTCTGAACGGTCGACGGTCTAAAGAGACCGCCCCTGGTGAACCGTTCAAGGCTCCGCTTCGTTGTAGGAGCCGCTCGGGCCTGTCGCCCGAAAAGGGGACGGCCGCGTGACGCTTCAGCAGGGTCTTTCGTTTGGGTTGATCGGCGCTACGGTGCTCTGTTTTCTTTGGGGGCGCTGGCGTTATGACCTGATCGCGCTGGGGGCCTTGGCGGTCGGCATCGCTATCGGGTTGATCCCGGTGAAGTCCGCGTTCGACGGCTTTTCCAATGATATCGTGGTGATCATCGCCAGCGCGCTGGTGCTCAGCGCGGCGGTGTCTCGCTCAGGGTTGGTCGATCGTCTTATGGCGCCGCTGCTGCCCCGACTTGGAAGCGAGCGCAGCCAGGTTCCCGTCCTCGTGACGGTGACGACCCTTCTGTCGATGATGACCAAGAACGTGGGCGCCTTGGCGCTGATGATGCCGTCGGCGCTGCAGATCGCCAAGCGGACGGGGGTCTCGCCGGGCCGTCTCTTGATGCCGATGTCGTTCGGCTCGCTGGTCGGCGGCCTGGCGGTGCTGGTCGGCACGTCGCCCAACATCATCGTGTCGGAAGTGCGCGGAAAGGCGCTGGGCGAGCCGTTCCGGATGTTCGACTTCATGCCCGTGGGCGGAAGTCTCGCCCTGATCACGATCGTCTATCTATCCGTCGCCTATCGCCTGCTGCCCAAGCACAGGACGGCGGCGATCGACGTGGACGCCGCCTTGGCCGCGAACGCCTATGTCACCGAGGTGGAGGCGCCGGAAGGCTGGCGCTTCGCGGAAGGCCGCGTGGCCGATCTTCGCACCGCCGCGGATGGCGCGGTCAGTGTCGTGGCGATCCTGCGCGGTCGAAAGCGCATGGCCTCGCCCCACGCCAATCGCCGCATCCTGCCGGGCGATCAGCTGTTGCTGGAGGGCGAGCAGCAGGCCCTCAACGAGCTGATCGTCAAGACGGGCCTGAAGCTGACCGACGCCGACCGACCCGTGGTGATGAACGAGCCCACCGAAGAGGTGAGGGTGGTGGAGGCCGTCATCGGCGCGGAATCCGATCTGATCGGCCAGACGGCGCGCGGCCTGAAGCTGAACGAGGCGCACGGGGTCAATCTGCTCGGCGTCAGCCGAAGCGGCTATCGCATGGCTGGTCGTCTGGCGACGGTCCGCCTGCGCGCCGGCGACATCCTGGTGCTGCAGGGCGCCGAGCAGCAGCTTCCCTTGGCCTTGTCCGCCCTGGGGTGCCTGCCCTTGGCGGAGCGGGAGGTGCGGCTGGGCGGCGCGCGCCACGTGCTGCTGCCGACGGCGATCCTGGTCGGGGCGATGCTGTTGGTCGCGTTTGGCGTGCTGCCCGCGGCGGCGGGGTTCTTCGGAGCGGCGGTGCTGGTG
>JAYRLX010000319.1:0-4700 GCA_041905125.1 Caulobacter sp.
GGCGGTCAGATAGGGCGGATAGCGCGGGGTCTCGATCATCGCCCCGACCTTGCGCAGGGCGGTGATGTCGCCGGGGGCGGCTCCAAACAGCCGGGCAGAGCCGCTGGTGGGCCGCACAAGGCCAAGCGCGATCCGGAACAAGGTGCTCTTGCCCGCGCCATTGGGGCCCAGCACCCCGAAGACGCCGCCGGCGGGAATGGCGATGGAGAACTCGTCGAGGGCGCGCACCGCCCCGTAGGTCTTGGTGAGGCGGTCGGCCTCGAGGGCGATCGACATGCGACGAATCCCGGACGCCGAACGACTCGGCTCGACGGGGGGGACTATGGCCAGCCGACGGGGCGCCGCCAAGTTAAGTCGCCGTCATCGCCTCGCGCGAACATTGGTCGTCATACGCCAGCAACATCCATGACCGATCAGGCCGGAAACCACCGTCTTGTCGAGCTTACGTCATGGCCCTTCGCCGTCTTCTCTTCATGGTCTTCGCCGCCGCCCTGGTCCTGGCCGGGGGCGCCGAAGCGCGGGAGAAGGCGCCGCACCTGACCATCCTGATTTCGATGGACGGCTTTCGGGCGGACTATCTGGATCGCGGCGTCACGCCGGCGATCAGCGCCTTGGCCGACGAAGGCGTGCGCGGGGCCATGCGGCCTTCGTTTCCCAGCCAGACCTATCCGAACCACTACACTCTGGTCACGGGCAAGCGTCCCGACCGGCATGGGGTGGTCGCCAACGAGATGGAAGACGCGGTCATCGGCGGGCCGAAGTTCACGATGAACGGACCGACCGCCAACGACCCGCGCTGGTGGAACCAGGCCAAGCCCTTCTGGGTGTCCGCGGTGCAGCAGGGCAAGCCGGCCGCCGCCATGTTCTGGCCGGGCTCCGAGACCGAGATCGATGGCGCGCGGCCGACACATTGGATGAAGTACGACGAAACCCTGCCTTACGACGCCCGCGTCGATCAGGTTCTGTCCTGGATGGACAGCGCCGACGGGCCGCCCCTGGCCTTCACCACCCTCTATTTCGACGCGGCGGACACCGAAGGGCATCACTACGGGCCGGACTCGCCCGAATTGCGCGCGGCCCTTGTCAAACTCGATGGCGCCGTCGCGCGGCTGGTGAACGGCCTGAAGGCGCGGGGCCGGTTCGAGGCGACCGACATCATCATCGTCGCCGATCACGGCATGGCGCCCTTGCCCGCCGCCAATCGTGTCGTGCTGGACGACCTGATCGACCTATCGAAGATCCACCTGGTGACACGGGGGGCGATGACCAGCTTCTCTCCCGAGAAGGGCCAGGAAGTCGCCGTCGAGCGCGCGTTCCTCAGCCGGCGTTTGCCGCACATGACCTGCTGGAAGAAGGGCAAGGTTCCCGCGCGCTTCCACTACGGCAAGAACCCGCGCGTGCCGGCCATTGTCTGCCTGTCGGAGCGCGGGTGGTACACGACGACCCGCGCGGCCAAGGCCAAGCCCGGCAAGTGGGACGGCAAGGACGGCGGCGCGCACGGTTTCGACCCCAACGACCCGCTGATGCGGGCGGTCTTTGTCGCCCATGGTCCCGCGTTCAGGCGCGGCGTCGTCCTGCCGGTGTTCGACAATGTCGACGTCTATCCGCTGTTGGCGAGGATCACCGGCGTGACGCCGGAGCGTGGCGACGGCTCGCTCGACGTCTTCCGGCGCGCCTTCAAATAGCGAGGACGAGCTTCGCGTAAAGCGCGATTATCGTCCATAAATGCAACCAATAACTGTATTGGAGGGCTGTTCGGTATATAGAGGGATCAGGCGCCACTGACCGTCGGCGACGCCCGCGTTTCCCGCCCTTGGGAAGCGGTTCAACCAGTTTAGGGAGAACGTCATGGGTTTCTATGGTCCCGAACCTTTCGACTCCGCCGAGGCCACCTACGTGTGGACCGGCTTGCGGACGCCGGGGTTCTTTCGTGTCACCGTGAAGGGCAACGCCCCGAACTTCACCACCGGCATCACGCTGGTGCGTGATCCGCACTTCGTCGGTGGCCTGGCGATCGACGTGATGGGCTGGACGGGCCCGATCGGCAAAGGGCAGACGAGCTATACGGTCCATGGCTCCTTCAACGGCATGTACCTGCCCAAGATCCTCATCGTCGGCTCGAACAAGCGACAGCTGATCGACGTGAAGGAAATCCCGTTCACGAACGAGGACGACTACGTCAAATATCTCAGCGCCCAGCCCAAGGAACTCGAACCGGCCTGATCGCCCTGCGGCGGCGCGCGTTCGGTCTTCGCTGGACGCGCGCCTGCGTAGGGCCTTGTCGAATTAATTGCGATATGCGTTAAATATTGCTCCTTCTGGAAAGGAGCTTGGCCATGCGTCGTCCTGGTTTGATTTCCGCCATCGCCTATGACGATCCCATGGCCGCCGTCGCGTGGCTGGAGCGCGCGTTCGGCTTCGAGGTCGCCCTGCTGGTCGAGGATGACCAGGGGCGCCTGGCGCATTGCGAAATGACCTATGGCGAGGCCACGGTCATGATCGGCTCGCCCTGGTGCGACCGGATCGCCAGTCCCGGCATGGTCGGCGGCAAGACCACCCAGACCGTGCATATCCAGATCGTCGGCGACGTCGACGCCCATTGCGCGCGCGCCCGCGCGGCCGGCGCGCAAATCTTCGCCGAGCCGGAGAACCAGTTCTACGGCGACCGCACCTATCGCTGCTACGACCTCGAAGGGCACATCTGGACCGTGGGGGCGGCCGTCGAGACGGTGTCGTTCGCCGAGATGGAAGCGCGTAGCGGTCACAAGATCAGCGCGCCCTCGGCATGATCACGCCAGAGGACTTTCGCCGCCTCGCCCTGGGCCTGCCCCGAGCGATCGAAGGCGCGCACATGGGAACGGTCGACTTCCGGTGCGGGAAGATCTTCGCCACACTCGGCAACCCGGACGCGGACTGGGCGATGGTCAAGCTGACGCCCGATCAGCAGGATGTTCGCGTGTCGGCCGAGCCCGAGGTCTTCGTTCCGGTCCCTGGCGGCTGGGGCAGGGGCGGGGCGACGCGCCTGCGTCTGGCCGCCTGCGACGAGGCCACGGCGCGCGGCGCGCTGTTGGACGCCTGGCGCAATGTCGCGCCGAAGACGCTGCTGGACGCTGAGACTTGATCGACGCCCTGGATCGAACCCTGGCGGCCCTGGCCGACCCGCATCGCCGACGGGCGGTCGATCTGTTGCGGGAAAGGCCGCGCCGCGCGGGCGAGCTGGCCGAGAGCCTGGGTCTTTCGCCGCCGGCCATGAGCCGGCATCTGCGTGCTCTGCGGCAGTCGGGCCTCGTCGAGGAGAGCCACCCCGAGTTCGACGCGCGGGTCAGGGTCTATAGCCTGCGGCCAGAGCCCATGGCCCATCTGAAAGCCTGGCTGGACGCGGCCGAGGGTCATTGGGCCGACCAGCTGTCGGCGTTGAAGGCGCACGTCGAGGCCAAGCCGCGATGAGCTCGCGGATCCTGGTCGCCCTGCGGATCCAGGCCTCGCCCGAGGCGGTGTTCGACGCCTTCGTCGACGACATCGCGCTGTGGTGGCGGCCCAATCCGCTGTTCTCGTTCACGCCGCGCTCGCCGGGCGTCATGGCCTTCGAGGGCGATCGCCTGATCGAGCGGCTGGCCTCGGGCAAGGTCTTCGACGTGGGGGAGGTGCGGGTCTGGGAGCGCGGCGCGCGCCTTGTCTTCGGCTGGCGTCAGGCCAGCTTCGCGCCCGGCGTGGAAACCGAGGTCGAGGTGCGCTTCGAGGGCGTCGAAGGGGCGACCCGCGTCACGGTCGAGCATCGCGGCTGGGACGCCGTGCCGGCCGAAAACGTCGCGCGCCACGGCTTTCCCAATGCGGTGTTCCTGCACAGGCATGGCGAATGGTGGCGGACGCTGCTGGCGGGCCTTGCGACACGGGCGAACAGCCGCCAACTAGGGGCGGCCGGGGAGGGCGAGGCATGAGCAATACGCAGATCACGGGGGGCAAGCGCCAGGCGGCGCTGGGCTTCATCTTCATCACCGCGATCATGGACGTCCTGTCCCTGGGGGTGATGATCCCCGTCCTGCCCAACCTGGTGAAGGCGTTCGGCGGCGGCGACACGGCCGCGGCCGCCGACTGGAATGTGCTGTTCGCCACCACCTGGGGCGTGATGCAGTTCTTCTGCTCGCCGATTTTGGGCCTGATGTCGGATCGCTTCGGGCGTCGACCGGTCATCCTGACCTCGATCTTCGGTCTTGGCGTCGACTTCCTGTTCATGGCCTTCGCGCCGAACCTTTGGTGGCTGTTCGTCGGTCGGATCTTCAACGGCATGACGGCGGCCAGCTTCTCGACCGCCGGCGCCTATGTCGCCGACGTCACCACGTCCGAGAACCGCGCCAAGGGCTTTGGCCTGATGGGCGCGGCGTTCGGGATCGGCTTCACCTTCGGCCCGGCCCTGGGCGGCTGGCTGTGGAATGTCGATCACCGCGCGCCATTCCTGGTCTGCGCGGCCCTGGCGCTGTGCAACTGGCTCTACGGCTTCTTCGTGCTGCCGGAATCGCTGCCGCCCGAGCGTCGTCAGCCGCGCTTCGACTGGAAGAAGGCCAACCCGCTGGGTTCGCTGCAGCTGCTGCGCCGGCATCCGGGTCTGTTGGGACTGGCCGGCGTCGGGTTCCTGTTCCAGCTAGCCCACAACGTCCTGCCCAGCGTCTTCGTGCTGTACATGGGCTTCCGCTACAATTGGG
>JAYRLX010000008.1:0-28622 GCA_041905125.1 Caulobacter sp.
ATCCTGGGAGGAAGACCATGAAGCTCTTGCGCGCCGGCCTGCCGTTGGCGGCGATCGCCGCTGTGCTGACCGCGGGACCCGTGGTCGCGGCGCCCAAGCCGAAGCCGGCGGTCGCCGCCGCGCCGCTGTCGACTTGGTCGGCCGCCTGGGGCATCGCGCCGTTGCAGTCGGTGGCGGTCGCACGGCCGAATGAGCTTCGGTCCTTCGCGGACATCTCGGTCCGCCAAGTCGTGCGCCTCAACCTCGGCGGCGACGCCGTCCGCCTGCGCCTGACCAACGAACTTGGCGAGCGTTCGCTGAAAATCGGCGCGATGACGGTGGCGTTGGCCAGCGCGGATGGGAAGATCCAGGGCGCGCCGATCGCGGTCACCTTCGGCGGCAAGCCCGAGGCCTCCATTCCGCCCGGCGCGCCGCTGCTGAGCGATCCGATCGTCCTGCCGGTAAAGGCGATGGACCATCTCTCGGTCTCGACCTTCTACGTCGAGCCCACGGTTCCGGCCGGTCATCGCGTACGCCTGTTCGTGTCGCCGCAGGGCAATCACACGGGCAAGAGCGAGATCCCCGGCGAGGAGGCGCTGCGCGGCCCCGGCCTGGTCTCGGGCGTCGAGGTGCGCGGCGCCGTCCAGCGCCCGGTCATCGTGACCATCGGCGACTCCATCACCGAGGGCGCGCGCTCGACGCCGGACGCCGACATGGGCTGGCCCGAGCAACTGGCGGCCCGCATCGCCGCCCGCGGCGGCGACACGGGCGTGGTCAATGTCGGGATCAGCGGCGGCCGCCTGCTGCGCGAGGGATCCGGTCCCAGCGCCCTGACGCGCTTCGATCGCGATGTGCTCTCGATCCCGGGGATTTCGACCGTGGTGGTGCTGGAGGGCATCAACGACATCGGCCGCGCCGCCCAGCCGGGCTACGCCAACGAGGCGGTCACCGCCGACGAGCTGATCGCCGGCTATCGCCAGCTGATCGCCCGGGCGCATGCGCGGGGCGTGAAGGTCTATGGCGGCGCGCTGCTGCCGTTCGAGGGGGCGATGTACTTCCACGCCGCCGGCGAGACGACTCGCCAGGCCGTCAACGCCTGGATCCGGACTGGCGGCGAGTTCGACGGCGTCATCGACTTCGAGGCGGCGATGAAGGATCCCGCCAAGCCCTCGCGGATGCTGGAAGGCCTGCACAGTGGCGACTTCCTGCATCCTGGCGACGCGGGCTACGCGCGCATGGCCGAGGTCGCCGACAAGGCGCTGTTCGGCGCTCGATAGGGACGGAGATCAGAACGCAGCTCTCAGGGCTGCGCCTTGGCGATCTCCACCGCATAGACCTGGTTGGCGCCGTGCATGTTCGAGCGGAACACCAGCCACTTGTCGTCCGGCGTGAAGTTGACGTTCGGCTCCAGGCGATAGTCGTGGCCGCGCATGTCGACCAGGCGCTCGGCGTCCAGCACGCCGGGGCTGATCAGGTGCTCGGCGCCCGGCGCATGGATGCCGGCGACATCCGGGATGGCGCGGGGTTTCAGCAGCACGATCCATTTGCCGTCGGGGGCGTGGGCGACCATCTCGCTGTCGCCGCCGTCTCCGGCGAAGAGCTTACCGTCGGGTGACGAGTTGAAGTGCACGGACCACGAATTGCGCTCCAGATGCAGCCAAGTGCGCTTGCCGGTGGCGATCTCGTAGCCGGCGACCCAGAAGTCCTCGCCGCGCGGGGTCTGCAGGTCGTACCAGACGGTCTTGCCGTCGGCGCTGAACCACTCGTGGCCGGCGATCTCCATGTTCATGGTCCGGGTGTGGATCTTGACCGGCGCGTCGCCGGCCTTGTCGACGCGCACCAGCCACAAGCGGTCGACCTTGTGCCAAGGGCCCTCGTGGCAGAACATCAGCAGGCCCGGATCGGTCGGCGAGAACTGCAGGTGGTTCAGCCAGTCGGTCGCCTGGTGGACGACCTTGCGCTCGCCGGTGACCGTATTGATCGTGAAGATCTCCATCGGGATGCGGCTATCGAGGCGCGCATTGAGCTGGACCTCGCGGCCTTCGGCGTAGGTGAGCTCCTTGCCGTCCGCGCTTTTGACGTCGTCGGGGTTCTTGGGGAGAGCGTCGGCCAGGTTCGGCGGGATTGGAACGTCGGTGCGGACGGCGACACCCGCCAGCAGGGTTTCGTCCGCGTTGATCGTCTGGAAGCCGCCGCGATCCACCTTGGCGATCTCGCGCGTGGCCTTGGTGTAGGGATCGGTCGCCATCACGACCTTGGGGCCCATGGGATCGGCGGTCAGCGCCTTCTCGTAATAGACCGCGCCGGTCTTGCGGCCGACGAACAGCAGCTTGACCTTGCCCTCGACGATCCTGGTCAGGGCGCGGGTCTTCAGGTCCATCGCCGTGACGCCGGTGGGCGTCGCGAAGACCAGCCGGTCGCCCTTGGGCGTGTAGGCGTTGTAGTTGAAGTACAGGCTGGAGCTGCCGGGCTCGCGCGAGAGGCGGACGATGCGATGGCCGGTGGCCTTGTCGACCCATTCCACGGGCGGCTCCGGCGCGCCCGGCTTGGCGACGGTCTGCAGGTCCTGGGCGTGGGCCAAGCCCGCCAGCAGGAAGGCGGCCGCGCCGCCGATCAGGAACGACTTCATTGCGAGGCCTTGCGGGTCACGATGGCGGCCGGCTTGGGCGTCTTCATGCCCGCGCCGAGATGGAAGCTGGTGTGTGGCGGCTGGTTGTAGGCGGTGTTCTGCCAGGCGATCGAGACACGGTACTGCGGGTCGTGCATCAGCGTCACCAAGCGCCGCTCGGTGGGGTAGGGCGTCTCGTAGATCCGCAGGGAGCGGTTGTCCTCGGCCCGCCAGATCACCTCCTCGCGCCAGTCGCCCAGGATGTCGGCCGAGAGGGTGGGCGTGGCCTTGGTGCCGTTGTTCGAGGTCATGCCCTCGGCGGTCAGCAGCGGGACTGACTGGCCGGTCTTCCAGTCCCACTTGCTGATCTGGTTCTTGTCCAGCAGCTCGCGCAGATCATCGCCGTCCCACCAGATCGCGAAATTGGTCTGGCGTGGATGCTTCACGCCCTCGATGACCTTGCCCTGGGCTGTGTAGAGCGCCTCCTGGTTGGAGCCCCAGGCTTCGTCGCCAGGAAAGCGCGGATCGATGTCGGCGGCGAGACCGCGGCCGGTGTCGTGGTCGGTCGGCGTGCTCCACAGCACCTTGCCGGTCTTGGCGTCCAGCATGGCCGCGCCGATGCCGCCATTGGCCCTGGGACTTTCGTGCACGCCGAACTTCTCCAGGCCCGGATGGGTCGGATCGAGGTCGCCGACGTGCATGGCGTCGCCGTGGAACAGGCGCGCGCTCCACAAGCCCTTGCCGTTGTCGTCGATCGCCATCGAACCGTAGAGGATCTCGTCGCGGCCATCGCCGTCGACGTCGGCGACGCTGAGCTGGTGGTTGCCCTGGCCGGCATAGGCCTCGTTGCCCGGCGCTGAACTGTCGAACAGCCAGCGCTGGGTCAGCTTGCCGTCGCGATAGTCCCAGGCGGCGATGGTCGAGCGGGCGTAGTAGCCGCGCCCCATGATGATGCTGGGCCGCTGGCCGTCCAGATAGGCCGTGCCGGCCAGGAAGCGGTCCGAGCGGTTACCGTAGCCGTCGCCCCAGACCTCGGTCATCTGCTCGACCGTGGGCGCGTCGGTGCGCGGATCGCGCGGCGGCGAGTAGGGGGCGCTGGCCAGGGCCTTGCCGGTCGCGCCCTCGAAGATGGTCAGGAACTCGGGTCCCTTCAGGATGCGGCCCTGGACCTTGGCGACCTTGGTCCCGTCCGGCTGGACGAAGGCGCCGGTGCGGTCCGCTTGCGGGCGCTCGCCGCCCGTCTCGCGCCAGTCGGCGTTGGGATCGCCCAGCGCCTTGCCGGTCCCGTCGATCGTCCCGTCGCTGGTGCGCACGGCGATCTCGGCCTTGCCGTCGCCGTCGTAGTCATAGACCTGGAACTGGGTGTAGTGGGCCCCGGCCCGGATGTTGCGGCCAAGATCGATGCGCCACAGGCGTCTGCCCTCCAGCGTATAGGCGTCGAGATAGACGTTCCCGGCATAGCCGCCGAAGGCGTTGTCCTTGGAGTTGGTCGGGTCCCACTTCAGGACGATTTCATAGCGGCCGTCGCCGTCCAGATCGCCGACGCTGGCGTCGTTGGCGGTGTAGGAATAGGTCTCGCCAGGTAGTGTGACGCCGCCCAGCGGCGGCTCGATCGGGATCGAGAGATAGCCCTCGGCCCAGACCTTGGCGGGCGCGCTGGCGGGGCCCTCCGCGCTCCTTTGGACCAGCCGCACCGTGTAGGTTCCGGCGCCCGGCCTCTTGTCGACGAAGTTCGTGGCGCCGGTCAGCGGCTTGGCGTTCAGCTTCTGGCCATCGCGATAGACGTTGAAAGCCGCGCCGCTCGGGTCGTCGCCGAGCAGGCGCCAGCTGACCAGCACGCCGCCATTGATGGCGGGCGCGGCGACGACGCCGCGATCCAGCGCCTCCATCCAACGCGGCGCGGCTTGCGCGGCGGCGCTGGCCTGCAGCAAGGCCAGGGCGCACGCGCCGGCGGCGAGTCGGTTTTTCCGTTGGAAGAGCTTGTGCATGGCGGCCTCCCTCAAGCCTACGCGATCCCGCGACCGCCTGGTGGCGGCTTCTGGAGGCCGTGTGCGCGCCGGATCGGGACCGTCCCGCTTACACCACGAAACCGTCGTTTTGTCTTCCCACAAATTGCATTGACATCTCAATATATGGCACTTAGGTATTTGTCCTAAGAATGAGCCGTTGTGTGCGGGCGAGTCGCAAGTTCGCTCGCGCAGGCAGCCAATCGGGGCCCCGGGGGACGAGGGTCGCGAAATTAAGAGGGAGGGACACCATGCAGTTCATCATGGCGCGTCGTCGCGCGGCTGCCGCTACGGCTTCGATCCTTGCGTTGAGCGCGGGACTCGCGCTGGCGGATCAGGCTCAGGCTCAAACCGCGCCGGCCGCCGCCGGCAAGACCGTCATCGACGACGCCAACACCGTTGAGGTGATCGTCGTCGGCGCCCGGGCGTCGCAGCAGTCGGCCATCCAGCGCAAGAAGCGCAGCAAGACGGCCCAGGACTCGATCGTCGCGGACGATGTCGGCTCCTTCCCCGACAGCAACGTCAACGAAGCCATGTCGCGGATCGCCGGCGTCGCCATCGAGCGCAACGGCTTCGGCGAGGGCGACGGGTTCGCCATTCGCGGCAACGGCGCTGATCTGACGCGTGTCGAAATGGACGGCATGGGCGTTGCGGCTTCGGGCTTCAGCCTGGCCGCCGGCGGCGGCGATGGCCGCTCGGCCGACATGCGCGAACTGCCCGCCGAGATGATCAAGAGCCTCGACGTCATCAAGGGTCAGACCGCCGACATGACCCCGGGCGGTCTGGGCGCCACGGTCCAGATCCAGACCCGGACGGGTCTCGACTTCAAGAAGCCCTTCCTGTCGCTGCGCGGCGCGGCTGCCGGCAACACCCTGTCCAAGAAGGCTTCGCCCGAGATTGGCCTGGTGGCGACGCGCAAGTTCCTGGACGACCGTCTGGGCGTGATGGTCAATCTGAACTCGACCAAGCGCTACAACGACAGCCACGCGCTCAACAACGGCGGCTCGAACAACCTGCAGGGCTATACGCGCTTTGCGGACTTCGACAATTCGCCCGAGAAGAGCTGGAGCTATAATCCGTCCGCGACCGGCGGTCCCGACGCCAATACGCCGATCGGCTCCTGGGCGCTCGCGAGCGGTGGTGGAAACTTCAACGCCCCGACCCCGCTGGAGGTCGTGACCAAGTCGGCCAACGCCAAGAGCAAGGCTGACTGTCTGGCGGCGTTCCCGCTGCTGTCCGACGCCCAGCTGAACACGATCTCGGCGGGCAGCAATGGCGCCAACCGCCAGGCCGCGCAGGCCGCGCTCATCAATTCGCAGATCAGCTGCCTCAACCAGTGGAACGACTACACGCCCAACCTGGTCCGGGACCAGAACTGGTCGCAGTACGAAGATCGCCTGGCCTGGGACCTGCGCCTGGACTATCGCGTGACCGACAATCTGACCGTCTTCGCCAAGTATCAGGTCACCAACCGCAAGCAGCACGAGGACAACCGTCAGCGCACGCGCGGCGGCATCACCTCGCTCGGCGCGGCCACGGTCGGCTCGGTGACGTCGCCGCTGGTCACCAACACCTTCTATCCCGCGGGCACGATCAATCCGCTCTCGGCAGTGGCCAATTCGGGCTACTACATCTATGGCCCGGGCTTCCCGACGGGCGTGTCGGTGATCGACACCACGCCGGGCTCGGTGGTCACCAACAATTCGTTCCCGACCTACGGGATCGCCGCCAACATCATCCCGGGAACGGCCAAGGTCGATAGCGCCCACCACCTGACCTCGTTCGACATCACCAACGCCGCGGTGAGCATCGACCACATCGAGAACACCCAGGACTGGAAGACGAACTACTTCACCTATGGGGCCGACTACGACAACGGTCCGCTGAAGGTCGAATTCCGGGGCGGCCGCACCAAGTCCGACTATTCGCGCTACGACCGTCGCCTGTCGCGCAGCTACACCTACGGCAACGCGACCATGCGCGTGCTGGATAACGGCATCTGGACCATCGACACGCCGGCCTCGTACGACGAGACCAACATGGCCAATTTCGTGCAGATGCTGGCCCCTACGGCGACCGGTCTGCCGAGCTACAGCAACGCCTATCGCTTGCAGTGGAACCCGCGGATCGTCGAAAGCAGCGAGGATCAGTACAAGCTCGACGTCAGCTATCTGGTGGACGACAAGCTGCCGTTCTTCACGCGGTTCAAGGTCGGCGGGTTCTATCGCGAGGCCTCGACGGACTCCTGGGGCGCCGGCGGCTATTCGCCGAAATCCGGGGTCTTCGTGCCGACCATGGCCCTGCGCAGCGACGTCCGCGCTTGTGAGAACGTGGCCACCACCACGGCGACCAACGCCTGCGTCTACGGCTACGCCCCGAACCCGACCACGGGCAACAACTTCCTGTACGGCGTCGAGACCCTGCCGCGCGACAAGCTGATCTCGATCTTCCAGAGCAGCCTGCAGGAGAACTCCGGTCCCTTCATGAAGGGATACGAGGGCACCAAGGGCCTGACGGTTTGGGACAGCATCAATGTCCCCGTCGCCTTCAGCCAGCTGGCCGCCGCCCAGAACTACAACTTCGACTGCGTGAAGTCGTGCAAGGGCAGCGACGGCGCCGTCTACGACCAGCCCGTCAACAAGGCGCTTGAGAAGTACTATTCCTGGTACTGGATGGCCGAGTTCGAACAGCAGCTGCCCTTCAACATGGAGCTGAATGGCAACCTCGGCATGCGCATGCTGAAGACCGAGGTTTCCGGCTCGGGCTATGTGGGTCTGACAGCCACGCTGAAGACGCCTCAGTTCAATCCCAACGATCCGACGAACGTCGCGGGGATCACGAGCACCACGATCACCAAGCCGGTCACGCTGAACCGCGAATACACCGCCTGGATGCCAGCCTATAACGCCGCGCTCTGGATGATCCCGGACAAGGTGGTGCTGCGCTATTCGTGGGCCAAGACGATCGCTCCGCCGCCGCTGAACCGCCTGTTCCCGGCCGGAACCTGCACCTACGACGAACGCCGCGACGGCGTCGCCGACAGCGACGGCTCCTCGCAGGACATGACCTGCACCACCGTCGGCAATCCGGACCTGAAGCCGTATTCGGCGACGAAGAACAATACGAGCCTGGAGTGGTACCCCAACCGCGACACCTCGTTCAGCATCGCCTACTACCGCCAAAAGGTGCGGACCGGCGCGCCAGTTCAGGTTCCGGTCAAGAACCTCTCCCTGTTCGCGGGCACGGATGAGACGATCCCGGGGACCAACAAGAAGTTCTCCGATTACGAGTTCGGCCTGAACACCTTCCTGAACGGGCCGGGCTATGTTCAGAGCGGCTGGGAGTTCGTCGCCAAGACGGCTTTCACGCGCCTGCCGTGGGTCTTCAAGAAGACCGGCATGGACTTCAATATCTCGACGACCAAGTCGGGCGGCGCGGCGGCCTATATCGATCCGGTGACGGCCGCGTCGCTGGATCCGGCGGGCCAGTCGAAGTACTTCGCCAACCTGGTGTTCTGGTACGACGACAGCGTCACGAAGATCCGGATCGCCTATCAGACCCGCGATCGTACGCTGATCTGCATCTCGCCGTGCGGCAACACCGCGTCCTCGCCGGTCGGCAACACGCCCAACACCAATGTCGGCAACTTCGTGCGCTTCCCCTACAACCCGGGCGAGCCGGTCTATTCGGAGAAGTACGAGTACCTGGACGCCAAGATTTCGCGACGGGTCAATCCGAACCTCGAGGTCTACTTCGAAGGCCGCAACCTGCTGAACGCCGCCCGTCTGACGGTGGGCTCGGATCGGGCGGGCTTCGACGGCCGCAAGAACCCATGGTCGGCGCAGTTCGGCGGCGCCCGCCTCGCGGTGGGCTTCGTCTACAAGAACTAGGCGGGGAGGGCGCGTCGGGCAGGGGGAGCCCGGCGCGTCCAAGACGTGCGACTGACGGCCGGCCGGGGACCTTCCGCCTCGCGCCGGCTTTTCTTTTTCCGAAGTTGTCTAAGGTCTCGGTTGCAAGACCGCGAAATCGCGCACGCGCAGGTGGCTCTGGGTGGTGCGCAGGCCGAACCAGCCGCGACCGTAGGGCGCCGGATCGTCGAGATCGAACAGCCGCCGGCCGTCGCTCCAATATTCGATGCGGCCTCCGTCGGCGACCAGCCGCACCGATGTCCAGCGGTTGGGCGTCAGCATCTCGTCCGGCGCGCCGTGGTCGTGGCGCGGCAGCAGCGGGCGTTCGCCGGGGCGACCGACATAGCGTCGGAAGCGGGTGGTCGTGTTGCCGTTGCCGCCCTGGCCCACATAGTAGGTCTCCAGGGTGTCGTAGTCGGAGAAGGCGCCGCTTCGGCGATGCGCCAGCGGCGAGCCGCCGCCGACCTCGCGCGCCATCCAGAAGGCGTTCAGGTCGCTGACCCGATCGTAGGGGCCGCTCTCGGACACCGCCATGGCCTGGTAGGTGATCACGATAGGGCCGATCAATTCGGGTTTGAACCAGGCCGTCAGACCGGCCGGCGTCACGACGTCCAGCACGCCATCCAGCGCCGTCACGACAGCCGGCTTTTCCGCCTCCACGACCCATTGGCCGAGGCCCTCGCGGAAGTCGTCGGCGAACAGGCGCCTTGGCGCCGGCTCGGCGGCGAACGGTGTCGCGGCGAGGCTCGCCAACAGGCCGCGGCGGTCGAGCATCAGGCGGTCTCCGTCTCGCGCACGTTCTCGAACAGGCGCTCCGGGCGCTGGTCCGGTGCGACGGTCTCGATCACGAGGTTTTCGATCTTCAGGCCGTCCACGTGCCGCGCCCACAAGCCGTGGGCGGGAGAGGGGCCGAACATGCTGGGTTCGGGATAGGCCTGCGGCAAGTCTCCGGGCCGCCGTTCGGCCCACGCCGGCGATCCGCCGCCGCGATAGGACAGGCGGATGTTCGACAGGGTGACATCCTTGATCGGCGACTCCGGCAGGCCCGCGATCGTGGCGGCGTAGTCCGGCAGGATGTCGGTCGCCTCGATGTCGCGCAGGACGATGCTGCGCATCGCGCCCAGGGGCGCGCCCTCTGGCCCTCGACGTCGGTCGCCAACGCGCAGGAAGATCGGCGCGGTGGTGATCTCCCGCATCACCAGACGCTCGGCGACGACGTTCTCCATCGTCCCGCCGTCGACGGTCTCCAGCGCCAGGCCGCGCGACCGGGTGAAGCGGCAGTCGCGGATGACGATGTCGCGAAAGCCGCCGTTCGACTCCGTGCCCAGCTTGATGCGGCCGGTGACGCGATCCTGGTCGGGCGCGAGCTGCTGGGTCCGGCCGAAGGTTCCGTCCACCATCGTGCCGAGATCGAAGCCGCTGACCTCGCAGTGCTCGATCGTTACCCGCTCGGTGGCGACGGGGTCGCCCAGCGCCAAGGAGCTCTTCAGCACGATGGCGTCGTCGTTGGGGGTGTTCACGCGACAGCCGGACACCAGCACGTCCCGGCAGGCGTCGATGTCCAGCCCGTCGCGGTTGGTGTCGATGACGAGGCCGCGCAGCACGAGGTCCTCGCAGCCGGTGGCCAGCACCGCGAAGTGGCCGCCCCGGAAGATCGTCAGGCCCTCGATCCGCGCCCGCTTCGCGCGCTTGAGAGCGATGGCCTTGTTACCGAGCCCCGCCATTGCCTCAATCGCCGGCGACAGCTCGGCCATGGCCTCCGCGGACAGGCCCGCCATGCTCAGCGGAAACTCGCCGGCCTGGCGCGACCAGCGCGAGCCGGGGCCTTCTCGGGTCAGGCCGGCGCCGTCGATGCGGCCGGGCCCCAGGATCGCGACGTCCTCGAGGTCTTCGCCCCAGATCAGGCTGTTGCGCCAGTGACTGTGCCCGAAGTCTTGCCAGAGATCGTGCGGATTGGGCTCGGCCGGATCATAGACCCCGCGGTGCAGTGACGGGTCGGCCGCCTCCAGCACGCAGCCTTCTTCCAGCCTGAGCGTGACGCCGCTCAGCAGCCGGATCGAGAACGACAGATGGCGACCCGCCGGCAGCACGACTTCGCCACCGCCCTGGGCGTGAGCATGGGCGATCGCCGCGTTGATCGCGTCTGTCGCCAGAGCGGGTCTGCCTCGCGTCACGCGTAGAGGCCGTGCCGTCGGAAGAAGGCGTCCAGCGCCAGCATGGGCGGCGCGATCTGGCCGTCGGGTCCCTTGAGGCCAAAGCCATGACCGCCGACCTCCTGCAGATGCATCTCGACGGGGATCTTCCTGGCGCGGAGGGCTTGCCACATCAGGACGCTGTTCTCGACCGGGACCACCTTGTCGTCCGCCGCGGCGGCGATGAAGGTCGGCGGGGCGTCGGCGGGCACGTGCTGCTCGGCCGACACGGCCTGGCGCTGGGCGTCTGTCGGGTTCGGGCCCAGCAGCTGCTTCAGCGACTGGCCGTGGGCGTAGGGCGCCGTGCCGGTGATCACGGGATAGAACAGGCCGGCCGCGAAGGGGCGCGTCGGCAGCTTGTCGGCCTCGTCGACCGGCGCATAGGTCTCACGACCGTACTGTGTGGCGAGCCGCGCGGCGACGTGGCCGCCAGCGGAGAAGCCGATCACCGCGACCTTGGCCGGATCGACGCCTAGCGAGGGCGCGCGCGCGCGGATCAGCCGGATGGCGCGCTGAGCATCCTGCAGCGCCACGTCCGGGCCCGCAACCCAGCCGTCGGCGGGCAGGCGGTAGTCCATGACGAAGGCGGTGATCCCCAGGTTGGCCAGCCACGCATCGATCGGGCCGCCGTTCTTGCCGACCGCCACGCGCACATAGCCGCCGCCGGGGATCATCAGCACCGCCGCGCCGTTCGGCTTGGCCGGCCGGCGCATGGTGAGCCATGGCTTGGTCACGTTCAGGAAGGCGGTGTCGTTCGGATCGCCGCCCGGCGTGCGCAGGATCACTTGCTCGGTGACGGTGACCTTCTCGCCGCCGGGCGCGCCCTGGGGCCAGAGGTCGACGGTCTCGACGGGCGAGGCGGGGGCCCGAGCGCGAGCGAGAGCGGGCAGGGCGGCCATGCCGGCGGCGAGGCCCAGCAGGGCGCGGCGGTCAGTTTCCACGCAGTTGCTCCTGGCTGGCGGCCGCGCTGGGCGGCAGGGCGAAGGTGTCGGGCGAGGGCGGTCGCGCGGGATCGAACGGCGCCAGGTCGGCGGCCAGATGAGTGGCCAGCGCGGGAACATTGGCGCGAAGCCCCTCGACCACGCATCGCGCCAGTTGATAGGCGCCGTAGTTGTCGTGGTGGGTCAGGTCCTTGCCGCCGTCGTTGAAGGCTTTCCAGGCGTCCTTGGGCCCGAGCGCTTCGTAGAAGGCGGCGCTCATGGCGTGCAGGTCGATCAGCGGAACGTCCAGAGCGCGCGCCGTCTCCCGCATGGCTTTGGGATAGTCGCCCAGCGTGTCGACCACCTTGCCGGCCGCGTCGAAGCGGTGGCGATGCATGGACGTGACGAACACCGGCGTCGCGCCGCGTCGCCGCGCCTCGCCGGCATAGACGCGCAGATAGTCGCGATAGGTCGTGGCGGCCTCGGCGTAGCTCTGCGGCCACTGGGTCTTCTGGTCGTTATGGCCGAACTGGATCAGCAGCCAGTCGCCGGGCTTGATCTGGCTGAGGATCTTGTCGAGGCGGCGCTCGATCAGGAACGATTTCAGCGTCTCGCCGGACTCGGCGTGGTTGGCGATCGAGATCTCGGGCTTGAAGAAGCGGGGCAGCATCTGGCCCCAGCCGGCGGCGGGCTCGAAGCGCTGATCGGTGACGGTGGAGTCGCCGGCCAGGAACACGGTCGGGACGGTGACGGGCTCGACGCGCAGGCGGCGCACGGCGGCGGTCGGGCCGAGAAACTCGAGAGTCAGCTTGTCGTCCCAATCATAGCCGCCTTCCTCGCGCGGATTGAGCAGCACCCGGGTCCCGCCCGGCGCGTTCGGCGGCGGCGGGGCGAGATCGGGACGACGCACATTGACGACGATGGTCCGGCTCTTGGTCTTGCCCGCGGCGACGGGGACGCTCTCGAGCATCAGCCGTCTCGACTCGGCCTTGACGGTGGTTTCCGAGGCCTTTGCGCCGCCGAGCTCCAGCGTGACCCGATAGTCGCCTTCGGGAACGTGAACCGAGAAGAGTTGGCCAGGGCCTGGCTCCCAGCCATGGCCCGTGGCGGAGTCGTAAGGCGTCCGAGGCGCCGTCTCGAAATCAAAAGCCCACACGGGCGCGACCTCTCTGGCGAGCGAGATGCTAGGCGCGAGCGCGATGCCCGTCAGCAGGGTCCGCCGATCCAGGATCATGCCGCCTCCCTCGCGCGCAGAGTCCGCGCTCTTGGTAGCGGGGCGCGTCGGCGGATTCAATGTCAAAATACAGGATACTATCCTGATATGTGGGAGTTATGGGTTGGCTGGTTGCGGCATGTCGCTCGCGACCGCGGGGGGGGCCGGACGCGTCGTGCGCCACAGGATCAGACCCAGGGCGCCCAGGGTCAGCTCCCGCAGCCGTCGCAGCAGCGACAGGGCCATCGCCTGGTCCGGCGAAAGGCCCAGCGCGCCGCCCAGCAACAGATAGCCGCCCTCCTGCACGCCCAGCGCTCCAGGAATGGCGAAGCCCACGACCTTGGCCGTCTGCGCCAGTCCCTCGACGATCAGCGCCTGGACCAGGGTGGGATGCAGACCCAGCGCCCACATCGACACATAGGTCTCGAAGGCTCCCGCCAGCCAGGCCGCCATGTGCCAGGCCCAGGAAGCGCCGATCTCCTTCCGCCGCGCGCCGATGTCGCGAAAGGCGTCGCCCAGCGCGCCGACGCGGCTCGCGATCGCGGTCCAGCGCTGCGAGAACTGTCCAATCCGCCGGCCCACTCCGGCCTTGTGGGCGACAAACAGGCCGCCGGCGATCAGCGCCACGACGCCAACCAGGGTCAGGCCGATCTGCGCCAGGCGCGGGTCGCGCAGCGTGACCAGGGCGACCGCCAGGCTGGCCAGGACGAACAGCACCAGACCCACCGTGCCGGCCAGGACGTCGACGACGCAGCTGGCCGTGCTTTCGGCCAGGCTGAGGCCCTTGCGAACGGCCAGCTTGGCGCGGACCACCTCGCCGCCGACCTGGGCCACGGGCAGCAGGGCGTTGACCGCTTCCTTGATCAGCCGAAGGCGAAACAGAAAGGGCAGGGAGGGGCGGCGGTCGGGCGGCAGCAGAACTTGCCAGCCGACCGTGGCGAAGAACGTCACCGGAAGGTGGGCCGCGATGACCAGAACGGCTTGCCAGCCGACCTGGGCCAGAATTTCGCGCACGGCGCCCGCGCCGTGGGTGGCCAGAAGGATCGCCAACAGCGCGACGCCGGCGGTCAGCAGCCAGCCTCGCGCCGACGCCCCGCGTTTACCTGTCTTTTCGGTCATGCCGCCGAGCGCGCGCGAGCGGCCGGGGCCGCTCCCAGTTCGCGATAGACGTCCAAGACGTCCGCGCAGATCGCATCCCAGTCATAGGCGGCGCTGGAGGCGCGGGCCGTCCTGCCGATCCTCAGGCGGCGCAGCGGCTCGGAGATCAGGGCGCGAAGGGCTGCGGCGTAGCTCGCCGCGTCCGCGCTCGGCGCCAGGACGCCGTCCTGGCCGTCGGTGATCAGGGCGCTGGTGCTGGGGGCGCGGGGACACAGAACCGCCAAGCCCGCCGCCATGCCTTCCAGGCTGGCGTTGCCGAACGCTTCGGTCAGGCTGGGATTGAACAGGATGTCGGCGCTGGAGACGGCGCGGCCCAAGGCGTCGCCGTCGAGATGGCCGGTGAAGATCGCGTTCGGGGCGCGCTCCTCGAGGAAGGCGCGAGCGGGGCCATCTCCAATGATCAGTGGGCGGATCGGCTGGTCGGCGAGCAGGGCCAGGGTCTCGGCCAGGACGTCCAGGCCCTTTTCCATGACCAGGCGACCCAGGAACGCGACCACGACCTCGTTGTCGGCGATCCCCTGCGACCGCCGCCAGGCCATGTCCTTGCGCTCGGGCGAGAACCGGCTGCGATCGACGCCGCGCCCCCACACTCGCACCCGGTCGCCAAGGCCCTGCTCGCGCAGGAGCTCCGCGATCGGCGCGTTCGGCGCCAGCACGCGGTCGCAGCCGCGATAGAAACGGTCCAGATAGCGCTCGACAGTCGGCCGCAGCCAATCGAGACCGTAATAGGATAGGTAGGTCTCAAAGCGCGTATGAAGGCTGGCGACTACAGGCAGTCCAGCGGCGCGGGCCCAACGACCGGCCTGCGAGCCGAGAAGATCCGGCGCCGAAAGATGGACCATGTTCGGCTGGAAGGCGGCCAGGTCGGCCTTCAGGCTTGGGGTCAGGCCCAGCGCCAGGCGATATTCGCTACGTCCCGGAATAGCGACGGACGGCGCCGAGACAAGGTCGCCGGCGGGTTCGAAGGCCGGGGTGTCCGTGGTTGGCGAATAGACGCGCACCGTCGCGCCAGCCTCGATCAGGTAGGCCGCAAGGCGATTGAGCGCCTGGTTGGAGCCGTCGCGCGTGTAGTTGTAGTTGCCGGAGAAAAGAGCGAGGCGAAGGCCCTCGGCGGGCTTTTCCTCAGCAGGCTGACGAATGGTTCTTTCCGCGCGCTGCACGACGCCTCCTGGTCTGACTCCGAGGCCCCCACCCGAATATGACAATGGGCATATGGTGGAATGGTTCAGGTTCCGGAAGGGGAAGGCCGTCGATCATCCCCACAATCTTTGGGTCAAGCTGAACCGAAGCTGAACCGTGGGATGTGGCGAGATCAGCGGTCGATGAGGCGCGACTGACCGTTGCCGATTGATCCCCCTCGCGAAAAAAGAGGTCGCCGAGGCTTGCGCAACGGAAGGCGGGCGGCTTTTGAGGGGGCGTGCGGACTTGCCGCGAGGCTGGTTCGTGCTCAGTTATGCGCTCGCGGCCGCCCGGTTCGCGGCCCGACGATTCCTTGTGGGCTAAAACAAGCCCCGATCCAGCGAGATTTTTAGAACGACATGCAGCCGGTCAAGACCCTCATCCTCGCCGCCGGTCAGGGCAAGCGGTTGTCGCCGCTGACTGACGATCGGCCCAAGTGCCTGGTGGAGCTGGCCGGCAAGACCGTCCTGGAATGGCAGCTGCGCCATCTGCATCAGGCGGGCGTGCCGGAGGCGGTGGTGGTCACCGGCTTCCGTAGCGATCTGGTCGAAGCCGAGATCGCGCGCCTTTCGCTGCCGGGCATGATCGTCCGCACGCTCTACAACCCGTTCTACAGCGTGACCGACAACCTCGCCACGTGCTGGCTGGCGCGCGACGAGATGCGCGGCGGGCCGTTCATGATCCTCAACGGCGACACCCTGTTCGAGCCGGCCATCGCCGAGCGCCTGATCGGCGCGCCGGATGCGCCGATCACGGTCACGGTCGACCGCAAGGCGGGCGGCTACGACGCCGACGACATGAAGGTGCTGACCGACGGCGACGCCCTGCGCGCCATCGGCAAGACGATCACCGAGTACGACGCCGAGTCGATCGGCTTCCTGCGCTTCAACGAAGAAGGCTCGGCCCTGTTCGTGAAGACGCTGGAGGCCATCATGCGCACGCCCGAGGGGCTGAAGCGCTGGTATCTCAGCGTGATCAACGAGATCGCCCAGAACCACGACGTCGTGCGCGTGCGCTCGATCGAGGGGCTGGACTGGGCCGAGATGGACTTCCCCGAAGACCTGATCCGCAACCGGGCTCTGACCGCTCAGTGGGCCGCCAAGGAAGCCGAGGCCGTTTAGGCCTCGCCGACCAGTTCTCGAACCAGATCCAGGTCGGACGGCTTGTCGACATCGACGGCCGCCAAGCCGTCGTGCGCCCGCACGGCGGCGGCCTTCACGTTCGCCAGCCTGCCCAGCCGGGCGACGGCTTCGTCCAGCGTCAGCAGGCCCAGGGCGTAGCGGAGCAGGAAGCCTGGCCCCAGCATGGCGGCGATCTTCCAGGGCTGCTTGCGCAGCGCCTCGACCTTGCGCCAGACAGCGATGACGTTCAGCGCGGTCTCGTTACGCAGCAGGAAGAGGTTGCAGCCCGAATAGCGGCCGTCGCGGAATTTCAGATAGGTGCGCTTGGTCTGGGGCGCGGCGGCCTGCACGCGGTCTTCAGAGGCTAGAAGCACGGCGACGTCGGCGTCGCTGGGCGTATCGGCCACGAACTGGGTGATCCATTCCGGCTTGAGCAGGGCGTGGTCCACGGTCGTGACGACCAGCGGAAAGCCCAGGGTCGTCGCGCCGTCGGCGACGCTCTGGCTGGGACCGGCGGACGGGGGCAGAACCTTCACGTTCGCGCCGGCCAGGGCCGCGCTGATCGTCTCGTCGTTGGCCGAGACGCCGACCGTCTGCGCGCCAGCGGCCTGGACGGCCCCCAGCACGCGGTCCAGCAGCGTCCGGCCTTGCAGGACGATAAGGCCCTTGTGCGCGACGCCGGCGTAGGCGGCGGCTGGGTCGACCTCGCCGCCGCGCGATCCGGCCAGGATCAGCGCCTTGAAGCCGCTCACAGAGCCTTCTCGTAGATCCGATAGGTCTTGTAGTGCGTGCCCCCGACGTTCTCGGCGATGTGGCACATCGCCTTGTTGTCCTCGAGCACCCACGAGATCTCATAGCGATTGTAGCCCAGGCTCATCGCCATATCGCGGCTGGCCTTCATCATCCAGAAGGGCAGCATGCGGCCGCGCTGGGTGGTCTGGAACTTCTTCTTCACGCCCATCAGCGGGATGCGGGCCGACTTCACGCCCTTCACCTTCAGCCGCCACAGCAGCTTGGCCCAGCCGAACGGCAGGAGCTTGCCGTTCAGGTCGGCGATCGCCTCGTTGACATTGGGCAGGAAGACCACGACGCCGGCGGCCTCGCCGTCGATCTCGGCGAACCAGAGCAGGCGCTTGTCGATCACCTGTTTCAGGGCCTTGCCCAGCTGGGCCGTCTCGGCCTCGGTGGTGGGGGTAAAGCCCCAGTTGTCCGACCAGGCGTCGTTGAGGATGTCCGTCAGCGTCTGGACCTCCTGGTCGTAGCGTTTCATGTCCAGCTGGCGCAGCACCACGCCGGCGGGCAGGCCGCGCTTGACGCGGCGCTGGGCGACCTCGGGGATGTCGCCGGTCTCGTCGGCGATATAGGCGAAGACGTCCTTGGCCTTGGCGTAGCCCTGCTCCTCGACGCGCTTGCCGGCATAGGCCGGGTCGTGGCCCATCAGGATCATCGGCGGGGTGTCGAAACCCCAGACCAGCAGGCCGACCTCTTCGTTGATCGACAGGTTGAAGGGGCCGACGATGTGGGTGCGGCCGCGCGCCCGCAGCCAGTCCTCGGCCGTGCGGAACAGGATCTGGAAGACGGCCGCGTCGTCCTCGGCGGCGATCATGCCGAAGTGGCCGTCCAGGCGGCCCGGCGTCGGTTGCGGCGTCAGGCGGTCGATCTGGGCGCTGATCCGGCCGACGTCGCGGCCGCCGCGCGTGGCCAGGAACAGCTGCACCTCGGCATGGGCGAAGAACGGATTGGTCTTCGGCGTCAGGGCCTCGGTCCGCTCCATGGTGAGCGGCGTGATCCAGTTCGGATCCTTGGCGCTCAGCCGCGCGGGCAGGGCGATGAAGCGCTTCAGCTCGTCTGGCGTCTTGACCGGGATGACCTGCAGGTCGGCGTTCGTGGAGTCGAAAGGCATCACCCCTCCAGGGCCAAGAAGGTGCGCGCCGCCAACGCGCCGAAGATGGCGGGGGCCGCCCACACGGCCAGGAACGGCGACAAGGCGCCGGACTCACCCAGCGCCGTGAGCATGCCGTTCGCGACCAGGAAGAGAAGTCCCGCGCCCAGGCCCGCCGTGAGCAGGACCGCGCCCTGGCCGCTGCGGAAGTTGGCCAGCGCCACCGGCGCGCTCAGCAGCAGCATGACCAGCGAGACGAAGGGGCTGGCGAACGCCGACTGGAAGTGGGTGGCGTAGAAGCTTTCCGGCCGGTCCGAGCCGCCGTTCTCAAGCGCGCGCCGCGCCGAGGCGGCCGTGGGGGCGCTGTCGTCGCCGAACAGGCCCTGGACGTCCTGCGGGCGCAGGGCCGTCGGCCAGCGGGTCGAGGCGGCGGTCGAGGTCTGGGCCAGATCGCCGGCGAAACGGGTGGTCTTGGGGCTCTCCAGGGTCCAGGCGCCATGGGCGTACGCCGCCTTCGGCGCCTCGACCTTCTCGACCAGTATGCCCTTGGCGTTGCGGCGGAAGATGGTCAGGCCGGTGATCTGCCGGCCGTCCGCCGAGGCGTCGGTCCCGATGACCAGGTCGGCCCCGGCGCGGAAGGTGCGGGGCGAGGGCGCCTTGCGCTCGGCGACCGGGGTCGTATTTCTCCACCAGTCGGCCAGGGTCGGGTCGGCGCGCGGCGCCAGGACCTGGCCGCACAGGGCGTCCAGCAGCATGACGACGATGACGGCCGGCATGGCCATGGCGACGATGCGATAGCCGGAAATGCCGCTGGCGCGCATGGCCACCACGGCGCTTTCGCGGGCCAGCTGCGAAAAGGCGAAGAGGCCGCCGGCCAGCACCGCGATCGGCGCGACCTGCTCGAACAGGCGCGGCAGGCGCAGGGCGGCGTAGTAGGCCACGCCCGCGACGCCCAGGCCGCGGTCGAGGATGTCGGTGGTGACGTCCAGCAGGTCCAGGATCTGCAGGATGGACATCAGGATCAGCGCCGCGCCGAGGATGCGGGTGGCGACGGTCCGCAGGACGTAGAGCTGCAGCTTCATGCGGGTTGTCGTTTCGGCAGGGGCAGGGCGCGCACCAGGCGCGTGACCAGGTTATTGATGCGACGGACCAGGCGCGAGACCGGCGTGTCGCCCGGTCGCGTGCGGCTGCCCAGGAACAGCCAGAGGGCGAAGCCGGAGAACAGGGCGAACGGGATCCAGATCGCCGGCGCCGCCGCGACCTTGTCGGCCTTGGCCAGGCTCTGGCCCAGCAGCAGAGCGTGCTGGAAGGCCAGCAGCAGCACGCCGGCCATGATCAGGCCGGGCGCGCGGTTGCCGCGCTTTGAGGCCAGGCCCAGCGGGAAGGCCAGCAAGGGCAGGAACGGCAGGAAGGCCGCGCGGGCGATACGGCCGTAGAGCTCGCTGAGCAATGTTCCCTTGGACACCACCGGATTGGGCGACTTGGCCTGCTGAGCCAGCTCGCCCAAGGTGAGCTCGCGCTCGTCGCCGCCGCGATCGCGCAGCAGGACGGCCGCCGCCGCCAGCGGCGTCTGGGTCGTCAGGCTGCTGAAGGCCAGATTGCGATACTCGCCCTTGGCGTCCCGGCCAATGCGGCGACCGTCGCGCAGATCCATGGTCACGGTCCTGCCGCCGGGATCCAGCTTCAGGTCGGCGGAGGCGGCGGTGATGATCTCTTCCTGGCCCTTGCTGTCCTGGCGGCGGATGAACACCCGGGTCAGGCGCTGGCCCGCGATGTCGGCGCTGTCGGCCGTCAGCAGCGAGCCCTTGTCGTCGATGAAGGCCCCGCCCGCTAGGCGTCCGTTCCAGCCGGCGTTGACGGCCGCGTGCATCACCGCCCGATAGGCGTACCGGCTGTAGGGCTGCATGTAGCCGAAGACGATCAGGCTGAAGACGCTGAGGAACAGGCCGACCGCCAGGAATGGCGCGGCGATCCGCTCCAGCGACTGGCCGCTGGCCAGCAGGGCGTCGACCTCGGAGCCGTCCGACAGCTTCACGATGACGATGAACAGCGCCACGAAGAAGGCCACCGGCAGGGCCAGGCCCAGATAGTGCGGCACCAGATTGGCGGCCAGCTGGGCGACATAGCCGAACCGCGCGCTGCTTTGCGACAGGGCGTCGAGCAGGCGCAGGATGCGCTCCAGCAGAAGCGCCACGACCGTGACGCCCAGGCAGCCGACCAACGGCCAGAACAGCAGGCGCAGCAGGTAGCGGTCGATCAGCCGCACGGGACCAGCGGACATCGTCTTGGCGCTCACGCTTGGACCCAGGCCTGGGCGAACCGCGCGGCGAGGCGCTCCACCGCGTCCGCCGACAGCTCCACGGCCGAGCCCAGGGCCGGCGCGGCCGGCCAGCCGGCGTCCGGGAAGCTCAGCCCGTCATGCTCGCGCACGCCCGCATAGCGCGGCAGCACGTGGAAATGGACGTCTTTGTCGACCATCATCAGCATCAGGTAATTGATCTTCTCATAGTCGACCTGAGCCTTCAGCAGACGCTCTATGCCGGCCACGGCGACCTGCAAGTCCGCGAAGGCGGCGGGACTCACCTCGGAGAACGCCTGGACAGCTTCCTTGCACACCAGCACCAAAGACCCAAATGTCGGCTGCTTGGGCCGGAGCAGAATCAGCCAGTGATCGGTCTCCGCGATCTTGGAACCGGGATAGCCGAACGCCAGGGCGGTGGGATTGGTCATGAGAAAGCCGGGAACTTCAGGCTGGTGTCGCCTGGGCGTAACAATAGGGATGCGGCGTTTTAGATGAAAGCACCATCCGTTCTCATCGGCGCGATCTTCGCGACTTTGGCGGCGGGCTCGGCGAGCGCCGAGGGGCTTGCCGCGCCTCTGAGCGACAAGGACTGCGTCGGCCGCAAGGGCGACGTGCGGTTGATCGTGCAGGTCGGCGCGCTGCGCTCGAACGCCGGCGAGGTTTCGATCACCGTCTATCCGTCTGATCCCGAGCGCTTCCTGGTCCCGCGCGGCAAGCTGCTGCGCCAGAGGGTCAAGGCGTCCGCGCCGATGACCCAGGCCTGTTTCAACCTGCCCGTCGCCGACGCCTATGCGGTCGAGGCCTATCACGACGTCGACGCCGATCGGGAGCTGGACCGCAATCCGCAAGGCCTGCCGACGGAGGGCTACGGCTTCTCGAACGACGCGCCGACCCGGTACGCCAAGCCGTCCTACGACGCCGTGCGTTTCATGGTGAAGCCGGGCGACAACACCATCCGCATCAAGATCCGCTATCCGCGCTGAACCGCGGCGTCCGAAAGGCTGAAGCGGCCCAGTTCGGCCAGACCTTCCCGTCCGGCCTCGATCCCGCGCGCCACGATCCGGACGTCGAAGCCGCCGCCGGTTCGCGGCTCGATCTCGATCGCGTTCCAGCGGGCCGGGCCGTGTCGATTGGGGCGCGCCGAGGCTGACGGGACGCCCAGCACCGGGATCGTCGCGTCGTCTGGCCCGCGCAGAGCGCCCAGCAGCGCCTCGTGGGCATGGCCATGGAGGACCAGGTCGGCGCCGCGTCGGGCGAGCACGTCGCGCAAGGCGTGACGGTCGTCCAGCGACTTGCGCTTGGAGACCGCGCCCTCGTGCGGCGGGTGGTGCAGGACGACGAGCCGGAAAAGGCCCGCATAGGCAGGGTCGGCGAGGGCAGCGTCCAGCGCTTGGAGTTGCTCCGCGCCAAGGCGGCCGGTGGCCAGGTGCGGGGCGGTCGGCACGGCGGAGCAAAGATTGAAGATCGCCACGGGGCCGCGCACGCGGACCTGCGGAAAGCGGCTTTCGCCGGTGTCGCCCAGCCACGGCGCCCAGATCGCGAACCGCTCGTGCCCGCCGGCGCCGGCCAGGGCGTCGTGATTGCCGGGGCTGACGGTGAAGTCCGCCGGTTCGCCCAGGGATTCCAGCCACTTGCGCGCGGCCGAAATCTCCGTGGGCGAAGCGAAGTTGGTGAGATCGCCGCTAATCACCACATGATCGGGCGTAGAGGCCTTCAGATCGGCCACCAGGGCTTCAAGCACTTCGGGGCGGTGAACCTTGCGCTTCTTGCGCCAGGCGATCCGGCTGAGGAGCCGCTTGGTGAACACGTCCTTCCACCCGAACGCGCCGGGGGGCGGCGGCAGGTGGGGGTCGGACAGGTGGGCGATGCGGTAAATGGACAAGATCTTTCGGGTCGTTCTGGTCGAAGCAGCCGAAGCTGCTTATCAATCGGCGCGAGATTCAAGGGGTATATCGGTTCTTGAGCGTTGAAATTCAAAACACGGCCGCGGCGGGTCCGCGGGCCGTGACCGTCGGCGAAGCTGGCGGCCGCATCTGGGGCATGACCTCGCGCGAACGCCTGTCGCGCATTTATCGGCGTCTTGGCCTGGTCGAGACGCCGGCCGTCGATCTGTCGCATCCGGCGGTCGTGGTCGACGCCGGCTGGGTGTTCGATGAGTCGCTGATCAAAGCCCTGGCTGGGCGTGAAGGCGCGGTTCTGGTCGACGACGCGGGCAGGGCGGTCGCGGCCCATGCGCCGGCCGACCTGGCCTATGCCGTATCCGAGGCGCTGGCCGCCGGGCAGGACCCCTCGGGCGTCGACGCGCGCCTGACGCGATTGACGGCGCTGGAGTTGGGCTCGGCCTACAACAGCGCCCTGCGCAAGCGTGAGCCGCCGGTGCTTGAGCGTCTGACGCCCGAGACGGTGCGCGCCGTCGAAAAGCGCCTGTTCCAAGGCTCCTACAAGGGCGTCACGGACCTGGTCACCAAGTACGTCTGGCCCGCGCCGGCGCGCGTCGTGACCCGCTGGTGCGCCCTGGCCAAGATGACGCCGAACCAGGTGACCTTCATCGGCTTCCTGCTGACCCTGGCCGCCACATGGCTGTTCTGGCATGGCCAGTTCGGCTGGGGCCTGGTCTGCGCCTGGATCATGACCTTCCTCGACACGGTCGACGGCAAGCTGGCGCGGGTAACCCTGACCTCGTCGAAGTGGGGCAACGTCTTCGACCACGGCATCGACCTGCTGCATCCGCCGTTCTGGTGGTGGGCCTGGTTCGTCGGCGTCTACGCGGTCGGCCAGTCGATCCCCTATCCAGCGCTCAGCCTCGCCGTCGTGATCGGCGGCTATGTCGCGCAGCGGGTGGAGGAGGGGATCTTCCTGGCGCTGTTCAAGCTGGAGATGCACGCCTGGCGGCCGTTCGACAGCTTCTTCCGACTGATCACCGCGCGCCGGAACCCGAACCTGATCCTGATGACGGGCTGCGCGTTGATCGGTCGCCCGGATATCGGTTTCACCCTGGTGGCGATCTGGACCGCCGCGTGCTTCCTCGTACACGCCGTTCAGATCCTGCAAGGCCTGGCCGCCCCCAAGGGCTCGATCCAATCGTGGTTGGCGAAATGACACGCGTCGCGGTCATCCGTAATCCAGAGAGCCACGGCAATCGGATGAATCCGCCCGGGCCGACGCCCGAAGGCGTGCGGCTGGCCGAGCCCTTCGGGCGCGATGCTCTGCGGACGGTGCTCGAGGACTTCGCGCGCGAGGGTCTGGACCTTCTGGTCATCGATGGCGGCGACGGCACGGTGCGCGACGTCATCAGCCTGCTGCCGCACACCTTTGGCGAAGAGCTGCCGCTGCTGGCGGTGCTGCCGTCGGGCAAGACCAATGTGCTGGCGATCGATCTGGGCACCCAGCGCGACTGGCGGCTGGAGGAGGCGCTGAACGCCGCGCGCCAGGCCGAGCCGCGGATCAAGTCGCGACCGCCGCTTCGCATCAGCTGGGTGGACAGCCACCGGCCTTGCCTGCAGGGCTTCTTCTTCGGCGTCGGCGCGCTGGTCAAGGCGACCAACCTGTCCCAGAAGGTCCACAAGGTCGGCTTCTTCCACAATCTGGCGGTCGGCGTGACGATCGCCACGGCCACGCTGGGCGCCTTGTTCGGGGGCGCGCGGGACGAATGGCGCGAGGGCGTGCCGGCCAGGCTGACCTTGGACGGCGAGGCCCAGCCGGGCGAGGAGCGCTTCGCGATCGTCGCCACGGCGCTGAAGCGCCTGCCGTTTGGGCTGAAGCCCTTCGGCGAACCGCGCGAGGGGCTCAAGATCCTCGATGTCGACGCGCCGCCCCGAAAGCTGCTGAAGGCCATGCCCCTGGTGCTGAGCGGCAAGGCCGAGCCGAAGCTCGAGAGCATGGGCTATCGACGCCGCGATCCTCAGATGGTGGGCCTGGCCGGCTGCGCGCCGTTCGTGCTGGACGGCGAGGTGTTCGAGGGCGGCGAGTTGGTGATCGCCCTGGGGCCCGCCTTGAGGTTCCTGGTCGGATGAGCCGCCTTCGCGACCTCGTCGCGGCCGAGCTCGCCACGCCGCTTCCGGCGCAGATCACCGCCTTCGCCGAGCATCTGGCGCGGGTCTTTCCGGATGCGCGGGCGGTCTTGTTCTACGGCTCGATCCTGCGCACCGGCGATCTGTCCGGCGTGCTCGACTACTACGTCCTGACCGAGCGGCCGCCGGCCGGCTGGCGCGGGGTCTTCACGCGCATTCTCTGGCCGGACGTCAGCTATCACGAGCTCAAGCTGGGCGGCGAGGCGCTGCGCGCCAAGGTGGCGTCGATGACGCTGGCCCAGTTCCAGCGGGCGGCGAGCGGGGCGGGGCCCGACACCACGATCTGGGCGCGCTTCGTCCAGCCCTGCGCCTTGGTCTGGGCGGCTGAAGGCTGCCGCGAGGCGGTCGTGGACGCGGTGAGCGAGGCCTGTCGAACCGCCGCCCGCTTCGCCCAGGCCCTGGGCCCGGACGGCGCCGCGCCGCGCGCGTTATGGACCGCTCTGTTCCAGGAGACCTACAAGGCCGAGCTTCGCGTGGAGAAGGCTGGGCGCGAGGCTTCGATCCTGGCCTATGATCCCGAGCGCTACGACCATGTCATGACGGCCGTCCAGGACGACCAGGGCGGGCCGTTGGAGCCGGCCGAGCGGGCGCGGCTGCGCAAGGCTTGGGGCCCCCGCAAGCTGATGGGCAAGCCATTGAATGTCGCCCGCCTGATGAAGGCGGCCTTCACCTTCCAGGGCGCGGCGCGCTACGCCGCCTGGAAGATCCAGCGGCACACGGGGGTCGAGATCGAGATCACCCCCTGGCGCGAACGGCATCCGATCCTGGCGGCGCCTTCCGTGCTGCTCAAGGTGTGGAAGGGCCGGCGGAGAGCCGCCTAGAGCGCAAAAACAAAAACGCCCGGACCTAGGCCCGGGCGTTCTGGCTTCAACGATGTGAGCGGTCTCAGGCTCGGGCCCGCTTCAAGGGCTCGATCACGCCCAAAGCCGCGCCGATTTCGGCGAAGGTCTTAAGGACCGCGTCGATCTGTTCGTCGGTGTGGGCGGCGCTGACGCTGGCGCGCAGCAGCGGACGGCTGTCCGGCGTGGCGGGCGGCAGGGCCAGGTTCAGATAGACGCCGGCCTGCAGCAGGCCGTTCCACATGGCGATGGCGCGTTCCTGGTCCGGCATGGTCGTGGCGACCACCGGGCTGGCCGTCGGGCCGGTGTGGAAGCCCAGGGCGGTCAGGCCGTCGTACAGGCGCTTGGCGTTGTGGTTCAGGCGGTCGCGCAGCTCCGGCTGCTCGATCATGCGGCGCAGGGCGGTGATGGTCGAGGCGACCACGGCCGGCGGCAGCGAGGCGGTGAACATGTAGGGGCGGCAGACGACGCGCATGACGTCGAAGTCGTCCATGTTCGAGACGCAGAAGCCGCCGATCGCGCCCAGGCTCTTGGAGAAGGTGCCGACGATGAAGTCGACGTCGTCTTCCACGCCCGCCGCTTCGGCGAGGCCCCGGCCCGTCGCGCCCAGCACGCCCATCGAGTGGGCTTCATCGACCAGCAGGTAGCCGCCCATCTCGCGCTTCACGGCGGCGATTTCCTTCAGCGGCGCGACGTCGCCGATCATCGAATAGACGCCTTCGACCACGATCAGGCGCTCGCCCGGCGCGTCGCCGAGACGGCGCAGGCGCTTGGCCAGGTCTTCAGGATCGTTGTGGCGGAAGCGGATGACCTCGGCCTGGCCCAAACGCGAGGCGTCATAGATCGAGGCGTGGCTGTCGGCGTCGAGGATCAGGTGGTCGCCGCGGCCGACCAGCGTCGACAGCACGCCCAGATTGGCCTGGTAGCCGGTCGTGAAGACCATGGCGTGCTTGCGGCCGTAGAACTTGGCCAGTTCCTGCTCGAGCTCGACGTGGGCTTCGAAGCTGCCGTTGGCGATGCGGGAACCCGTGGTGCCCGTGCCGCGTTCCTGCACAGCTTTCACCGAAGCGGCGATCGCTTCTTCGTCGAAGGTCAGGCCCAGATAGTTGTTGGTGCCGAGAAGGATGGTCGGGCGACCCTCCACCACGCCTTCGGTCGGCGAATGCACCGCGTCGAAACGGACCTTGAACGGGTCGGCCCCGGCGTCCTGGATGGCCTTGTACGCATCGCGATAGGCCAGGTGCTTATCGAATAGCCCCATTAGTTAAGCCCTAGTCCGGAGATCGTTGATCAGTTTGGAAAGGTCGCCGGCGGTCTCGACAGAGGCCAGACGGTCAAGCGGAATGGAGATGTCGAAGGTGTCTTCGAGCTCCATGATGATGTTCATGAGGGCCAGGGAGTCCACGGCGAGGTCACGGCCAATATGCGACTCTGCGCGCACCTCGACCGGCCGCCCCAGAACCTTGCTCGCCGCTACCCCGATCTCGCGTAAGCTGAGATCCGTCACCGTTTCCATACTATATCAAACCTCCGGGAGCCCCACCCGTGACACTAATGTAACGGCGAGTCTGTCAGATTCCCGCCCCTTTTGCGCGGGGCGACTTAATTTAGGGCAGCCAGCCCTGTTTTCGATACCAATCGACTGTGTGAGCGAACCCGTCGAAAAGACCGAATACGCTGGGTACTCCCTCAGCCATCGGAGCGCTAGATGGTGTCCAATCGGCGTGAAGCAACTCCCTGGCCTTACCTAAACCGAACACCGTGGGGGTCTGACTGGCGAAAGACCAAGCATCCGCAAGGGCTCCGGCGGCCATGACGCCCGCCCTTGGAAGCCTTACCAGGCTTGGTTTTCGGCCCATCACGCTGGCCGCCGTACTCATGATTTCCGCCCAGGTGTAACCGTCGCGCCGCACATCCGATAGCTCTACCAGGCCTGAAACTGGGTTTTTGCAATAGGCTGCAAGCTGAGACGCGGCGTCGTGAACATGGATCATCGCCACTCTCGACGTTGGAGAGAGCACCGGCAGCACGGGGCTGGAGGCGGCCAGCTTGAAGACTTCCAGGGTCTCGGTGTCGCCCGGACCATAGATCGCCGGCGGTCGGACGATCAGCGCGTCCGGTGAGTCCGCCAGCACGGCGTCCTCGCCCGCGCGCTTGCTGGCGGCGTAGTTCGACAGCATCGGTTCCCGAGCCGCCAGGCTCGACACCAGCAGGAAGCGCGCCCCGGCCTCGCGCGCGGCCTGGGCGGCGGCGAGCGCGCCGTCGCGATTGACCGCGTTGAAAGCGTCCAGGGAGCGGGCCTTGATCAGGCCGGCCACGTGGACCACCACCTTGGCCCCTTGGCTGAGACGGGCCAGCGCGCCGGGCGTGCGCAGGTCCCCCGCGACGACCTCGACGTCGAAGTCCCGCCAGAGCGGGTGGATCGGGTCGCGCCGGACCAGGACGCGCGGCGTCCAGCCGTCCTGGGCCAGGGCGCGGACCAGATGGCGGCCCAGGAAGCCCGTGGCCCCGGTGACGGCGACGACGCCTGGCATCAGTCGCCGTAGGTCCCGGCCAGATACGCGGCCTTGGCCTTGGAGCGGCTGAGCTTGCCCGAAGAGGTCTGCGGCAGGGCGTGGGCGCCGACCAGCTTCACCTTGGCCTCGACGCCATGACGCGTGCGCAGCAGGGTCGTGACCTGCTCGACCAGGGCGGCTCGGCTGTCGGCGTCGCCGCCGCGGGCCTGCACCAGCACCACGATCTGGTCTTCCGGCTCGGCGGGGATGGCGAAGGCGCAGACGTCGCCGCTGCGCAGGCCATCGATCTCGTGGTCGGCCGTCCACTCCAGATCCTGCGGCCAGATATTGCGGCCATTGAGGATGATCAGGTCCTTGGCGCGACCGGTGATGACGATCTCGCCCTCGATCTTGAAGCCGAGGTCGCCGGTGTCCAGCCAGCCGTCGGCCGACAGCACGCGGGCGGTCTCTTCGGGATTGGCGAAATAGCCGCTCATCACCGAGGGGCCCTTGGCGAAGATGCGGCCGACGCCGCGCTCGGGCAGGGCCTGGCCGTCCTCGCCGCGCACTTCCAGGAAGTGGTGGGGCAGGGCGGGGCCGCAGCGGGCGAAGTCGCGGGCGCGTTCCGAGCCTTCTGGCGCGTCCACGGCCAGGGCGTCGCGCTCCAGGCGTTCGACGTCCAGGGTTTCGGCGCGCAGGCCCTTGCCTAGCGGGGCCATCGACAGGGCCAGGGTCGCCTCGGCCATGCCG
>JAYRLX010000320.1:0-4675 GCA_041905125.1 Caulobacter sp.
CGGGGAAACCACGGCACGAAGCCACTGGTCCGCGCCACGTACTCCGCGTAACCCGGCTTGGACTTCTTCATCTTGCCCTCGGTGGTCGGCACGCCGCTCCACTTGGTCAGCAGGAAGGTGATCAGCACCGGCCCCGGCAAGGCCCAGGCGCCCAGGCCCGTCTCGGCGGCGATCAGATAGAGACCCCACCAGACGCAGGCGTCGCCGAAATAGTTCGGGTGGCGGGTATAGCGCCACAGGCCCTTGTCCATGACCTTGCCGGCGTTGTCCGGATTGGCCTTGAAGGCGGTCAGCTGGGCGTCGCCGATGCTCTCGAACAGGATGCCGACGATGGCCAGCGCCGCGCCGGCATAGGCCAGGGCGCCCAGCGGCCCCGGCCCCTGGCCCAGCTGCACCGGCAGGGCGACGAAGAAGCTCAACACCGCCTGCAGGCCGAACACGATGATCAGCGAGGTGGTGGCGAAGCTCCACCGCTTGGTCTTTTCGTAGTGGGCGAAGATCGCGACATAGCGGCGGTCCGCGCCATGCTTGCGCCACCGCCAGAAGAGATAGATCCCCAGCCGCGCCGCCCACAGGGTGCAGAGGCCGGTCAGCAGCAGGCCATGCGGCGTGCGCGGCCCTTGCAGCAGGGTGCTCCAGGCCAGCAGCGCCATGCTCGGCCCCCACCAGGCGTCGATGAAGCTGACGTCCTTCGTCCGCAGGCTGACGGCCCACAGGGTGAGGAACGCGACCGCCGAGACGACGGCGTTGACGGCGAGGGTGGTGAGGATAGGCATGGCGGGCTCTGGGCGGGAGATGCGGGTGATACGGGCGGCGGGGCGAAACGGATTTCTTCCTCCCCATTAGGGGGAGGGGGACCGCCGAACGGCGGTGGAGGGGGTCGGCCGCCGCACGGCGCGCTTCGCGACCCCTTCCGTCACGGCGCGTATCCGCGCCGCGCCACCTCCCCCTAATGGGGAGGAAGAACAGCTCATGTCCCCACGACGAAGCTCACGGTCGTCGTTGTCGACCCGCCGATGTTCAGGGTCTGCACCGTCCGCGCCCCCTCGACCTGGTAGTCCCCGGCCTGGCCCGAGGTCTGCTTCCAGGCGTCCAGCAGCATCCGCACGCCGGTCGCGCCGACCGGGTGGCCCGTACCAATGAGCCCGCCGGACGGGTTGATCGGCAGCTTGCCACCCATGGCGATATCCCCCGCCTCGATCGCCTTCCAGCTCTCGCCCGGCGCGGTCAGCCCCAGGTGGTCGATGGCCATGTATTCGGTGGCGGTGAAGCAGTCGTGGGTCTCGACCGCGTCGACGCCCGAGACGTCGAGCGGGATTCCGGCCCTAGCCCGGGCGTCCAGGATCGCGCGGCGCACCTGCGGAAAGACGTAGTCGCTGTCGCGCGAGGCCTCGACCTTGCGCGCATAGCTGAGCGGCGCCGAGCGGTGCCCCCAGCCCTTGATGCGCGGAATGCTTTCCAACGAAATCCCCCGCTCGTCGGCATAGGCCTTGGCCCGCGCCGCCGAGGCCAGGAAGACGACCGCCGTGCCGTCGGTGACCTGACCGCAGTCCTGCTTGCGCGTACGGCCCTCGACCACCGGATTGGCGGCGTCGTCGGCGGTGAAGGCCTCGGGCCCGAAGGCCCAGCTTCGCGTCTGGGCGTTGGGATTGCGCCGGCCGTTGGCGAAATTGACCTCGGCGATGCCCATCAGGTGCTCGTACTTCAGGCCATAGCGGCGGTCGTACTCGTCGGCGAGGTCGGAGAAGGCGCGCGGCCACAGGAAGCGGGCGTCTTGGAACTCGTGGCCGGCCCAGGCCGCGCTGCCCAGGTTCTCGGCCGCCTTCTGACCCGGAACGTTGCGCATCTGCTCGACGCCCACGACGCAGGAGAGGTCATAGCGCCCGGCCTCGATCTCGGCCGCGGCCGCCAGGATGGCGACGCTGCCCGAGGCGCAGGCCGCCTCGTGCCGCGCGGTCGGCAGGCCGTCGAAGGCGGGATGGACAAGGCCGAACATGCCGCCCAGCAGGCCCTGGCCCGCGAACAGCTCGGCGGCGAAGTTGCCGACGTGGCCGGTTTCGACGTCCTCGGGATCCAGGTCGACGGCCGCCAGCCCCTGCCCTACCGCCTCGGCGAAGGCGTCGGCCAGTTCCTTGCCCTCGCGCGCCCAGTTGGCGGCGAAGTCGCTCTGCCAACCGCCCAGCACATAGACCATGCCCGCTCCTCCCCTTTTTTCTAGTTAGTCCGATTATACAAGTGACTCAGACCAAGTCCATGGCGTTGACACGCCGCGCCGAAGCGTCCCACCAAGCCTCATGGTCCCGCAGAAGGCCCCCGCCGCGTCGCCGGCAATGGTCCGCCGCAGTTCAGCCGCCCGCGCGCTGAACCTGATCGGCGACCGCTGGACCCTGCTGGTGCTGTACGCGGCCTTCATGGGCGTGAAGCGGTTCGACGGCTTCGCGGCCATGACCGGGGTGGCGCGCTCGCTGCTGACCGATCGCCTCAAGCGCCTTGAGACCGCCGGCTTGCTGGCCCGGGCGCTCTATCAATCGCGGCCGCCACGCTACGAGTATCGCCTCACGCCCATGGGGCGCGACCTCTACGACTCGGCGCTGATGCTGCTGGGCTGGGAGATGCGCTGGCGGTTCGATCCCGACTGCCCCTCGCACCAGATCGTCCACCAGACCTGCGGCCAGCCGCTGCGCCCGATCCTGGCCTGCAAGGCCTGCGGCGAGGCGGTGAAGGTGCGCGACATCACGCTTTCGCCTGGCCCCGGCGCCGGGCTGGAACCCGCTCCGCCCGCCCGTCACTCGCGCCGCGCCAGCGGCGAGGACGTCGGCGGCGCGCCGCTGCATCCGATGCTGGAACGCGGCGTCGAAGTGCTGGGCGACCGCTGGACCTCCCACGTGCTGGCCGCAGCCTTCTACGGCAAGCGCCGGTTCACCGAGTTCCAGGACGAGCTGAAGATCACCAGCAACATCCTGACCGACCGCCTGGGCCGACTGGTCGAGCGGGGCATGCTGGAGCGCGTCCGCTATCAGGAGCGGCCGGAGCGCTGGGAATATCGCCTGACCAAGGAAGGCCGCGACTTCTTCCCGCTGATCGTCGCGCTGATGGCGTGGGGCGATCGCTGGCTGGCCGGAAGCGAGGGAAGTCCGGAAATCCTGACGCACAGGTGCGGGGCGCGACTGGAGCCGGTGGTGCGGTGTGGGGCGTGTGACGGCGCGGTGGATGTCGGGAGTACGCGGCTGGCGGCGGATTGAAGATGCTCCCCCGCGATGCGGGGGAGCTGTCGCGGAGCGACTGAGGGGGCGAACTGGACATCGGCCGAGCAGGCCCCCTCCGGCCCTCTGGGCCACCTCCCCCGCATCGCGGGGGAGGATCTAGAGCTCTACAACCACAGCCTCTCCGCCTCGGTCCCATCCCCCCAAAACCCCGGCTTCGGCGGCGTGATCCGGCCGCGCTCGACCCGCAAGCCGCCGGGATGATCCACGGCCAGCCACCACGGCCCATCGAGATCGGCGAAGTCGCTGGCACCGCCCAGGTGCAGCGCCGGCGCGACGCCCAGGGACGAGGCGACCATGCAGCCGGTCATCACCTGGAAGCCCAGAGCCCGGGCAGCCTTCAGCATCGCCACCGCCTCGGTCAGGCCGCCAGTCTTGTCGAGCTTGAGGTTCACCGCCTGGTAGCGGCCGCGCAGGGCCGCGAGATCGCCACCGACATGGACGGACTCGTCGGCGCAGACCGTGAACGGCGGGTCCCACCCCTCCAGCGCCTGGTCCTCGCCGGCCGGCAGGGGCTGTTCGACCAGGGCGATCGGCAGGTCGGCCAGCAGGGGCCTCAAGTCGCGCAGGATGTCGAAGGTCCAGCCCTCATTGGGATCGACGATGAAGCGGGAGCTCGGCGCGGCGGCGGCCACGGCGCGCAGGCGGGCGGCGGGATCCTCTGCCGACAGCTTGATCTTGATCAGCGGCGCATCGGCGACCGCGCGAGCGGCGGCTTCCATCACCTCGGGCGTATCCAGGCTGACCGTGACCGCGGTGACGAGGTCCTGTGGGATCGGCAAGCCGGTGGCCGTCGCCACGCTGACGCCGGTGCGCTTGGCGCGCAGGTCCCAGAGCGCCAGGTCCAGAACGTTGCGGGCCGCGCCGGGCGGCAGGGCGGCGCAGGCGGTCTCCACATCGGCGGCGGACAGGGCCGGCGCCAGTTGGGCCAGGACGCTGTCGACCGTCTCGCCGTAGCGGGCGTAGGGCACGCTCTCGCCCCGTCCGACATGGCCGTCAGCGGCCGCGATCACTTCCACCACCTCGGCGGCGGTCTTGACCCCGCGCGAGATGCGGAACGGGGCCTTCAGCGGATGCGAGACCGGGCGGGCGGAAACGGCGATCGACATGCCCGCAGGCATGGCGCCGTTCGGCTTGGATCACCAGCCCCAGCGACGGGGAATGGGCGAGTCCGCCCGGCGCTCGGCCATCACCTTCAGCGCCAGCGGGCGATCGACGACGAACAGCGCCGCCCAGACCAGCAGCACGCCGGCATAGTGGATGGCGCCCAGCAGGCCGCTGGGGCGCCCCGGGCGGACAAAGCGGCGCGGCGCGGCGAACGGCGGGGTGATGGCGAAGTCGGTCATGTCGTCCGTGTCCCTCATGCGATGAGAGAGACCTTGGCCTTCGCCTGCGCCAGAAACGGACGTATA
>JAYRLX010000321.1:0-4675 GCA_041905125.1 Caulobacter sp.
AGGAAGAAGCAGGTCAGCACCAGAGCCGGCAGGATCAGCTCCAGCGCCGCCGGATCGGTCGTATAGGCCAGGGCCACCCAATGGCGGGTCGGATAGAGCAGCAGCCCCGCGATGACGCCAATGACCGCGATCACCGTGAAGGCGATCCAGCCGGCGCGGGTCATGCCCGCCGGATCGCGCGCGCCATAGGCGCGTCCGACCTGCACCGCCGTCGCCGAGGCCACGCCCAGCGGGATCATGAAGATGATCGCCGCGACGTTCAGCACCACCGCCCAAGCCGCGACGGCCAGCGCGCCGATCCAGCCGGCCACCAGGTTCATGCCGGCGAAGGCCGAGACCTCGAAGAAGTTCGACGCGCCGGCGCCATAGCCGATCCGGCGCTGCTCGATCTCGGCCGGGCGGTCGCGCGCCGGCTTGTCGAAGACCCCCAGCTCGCGCGAGTCCTTCATCCGCAGCACATAGATCGCCAGCGCCGCCACTAGGGCCGTGCGGGCGGCGAAGGTCGACCACGCGCCGCCCGTGGCCCCCAGCGCCGGCAGGCCGAAGGTCCCCGGCACCAGCAGCAGGTTGGCCGCCAGGTTCACCAGGTTGGCCAGCCACATCATGACCGCGCCCGGCGTCGGTCGCGCCAGGCCCTCAAGCCAGAAGGTCAGCACCACCGACACGCAGTAGAGGGGCAAGGACAGCGAGAAGACGATCAGCGGCGCGGTCGCGCCGTCCGCCAGCCCGTCCTTCAGGCCCAGGCTGTGCAGGAACAGCGGCCCGAGCAGCGCCTGAATCGCCATGCCGCCGAGACCGAGCCAAAGGCTGTAGCTGAGCCCTCGCCGCAGCACCGCGCCGGTCTCGTGCCGGCGTCCGGCGCCGATCGCGCGGGCGGTCATCACCTGCACGCCGACCAGCAGGCCGACGTTCATGGTCACGAAGATCGAGGACGGGGCCCAGGCCATGGCGTGGAAGCCCAGTTGCTGGGCCGAGTAGTGGCCGACCACGATCGCGTCGGTCAGGCCCATGACCATGATGCCCAGGCGCGACAGCACGACCGGCCCCGCCAGGCGGAGCAGTTCGATCAGGTCAGTGAGGATGGGGCCGCGCGGCCGCTCCGGAGGGAGCGCCGTTCCGGCCGCGTCGCGCGGCATGGGGTCACCAATGTCAAAGAAGGCGGGCAAGGTGGCTGAAGCCTCCCGCGCGGGCAACCGCTTTCGGTCGCGGTTGGAACATCGCGCGGCGCCAGTGGTTTTCCGGGCTCACCCCCAGGAGGCAGCCATGGCCGAGACCCAAACGCCCGAATTCGAACAGGCCGGCGAGCGCGCCGCCGACGCCGAACGCGCCATCCAGGCGCCGCTGGACGCTCAGGAAGAACGCTCCTTCCAGCCGAAGGACGAGGAAAAGTCCGAGGCCATGCAGGCCGGCGCCCGCCCCTACCCTGCTCCGCCCTTCCCCGAGCAGCACCAGAGCAAGCCGGGAGACGAATACCGGCTAGACCCCGCTCCCATGTACGACGCCCCGTTCTACAAGGGCTCGGGCAAGCTGGAGGGCAAGGTCGCCCTGATCACCGGCGCCGACAGCGGCATCGGCCGCGCCGTGGCCGTGCTGTTCGCCCGCGAAGGCGCCGACGTCGCCATCGCCTATCTGAGCGAGGATCGAGACGCCGAGGAAACCCGCCTGGCCGTCGAACTGGAAGGCCGCCGCGCCATCCTGTTGCCCGGCGACGTGGCCGACCCGGCCTACGCCAAAACCGCTGTCGAAAAGACCGTCGAGGCGTTCGGCCGGCTCGACGTGCTGGTCAACAACGCCGCCTTCCAGGAGCACGTCACCGACTTCGAGGACCTGACCGAAGAGCACTTCGACCGCACGCTGAAGACCAATCTCTACGGCTATTTCCACATGGCCAAGGCGGCCGTGAAGCACCTGCCCAAGGGCGGGGCGATCATCAACACCGGCTCGGTCACCGGCCTGCTCGGCAACAAGGACCTGCTGGACTACTCGATGACCAAGGGCGGCATCCACGCCTTCACCCGCTCTTTGGCCACCCACCTCGTCGACAAGGGCATCCGCGTGAACGCCGTCGCCCCCGGCCCGGTCTGGACGCCGCTGAACCCCGCCGACAAGCTGGGTCCGCAGGTCGCCAAATTCGGCAGTCAGACGCCGATGAAGCGCCCGGCCCAGCCCGAGGAGATCGCGCCGGCCTACGTCTTCCTCGCCTCGCCGCAGACCTCCAGCTTCATCACCGGCGAGATCCTGCCGATCATCGGCGGCTATAGCGGCGGCTGAGCATGCTAAGAGCGACTCCTGTTCAAGGAGTCGCTCATGGCCCGCCGCGTCGCCCTCGTTTCCCTGCTGGTCGCCGACTATGACGAGGCGATCGTCTTCTATGTCGGCAAGCTGGGCTTCGACCTGATCGAGAACACCGACATGGGCGGCGGCAAGCGTTGGGTCGTGGTCTCACCTGGAACCGACGGGACGAACTTCCTGCTGGCGCGGGCGACCGGCGAGCAGGCCGAGGCGATCGGCCGCCAGGGCGGCGGCCGCGTGTGGCTGTTCCTGCACACCGACGACTTCGCCGGCGACCACGCGCGCATGAGCGCCGCCGGCGTGAAGTTCTTGGAAGAGCCGCGTCATGAAGCCTACGGTACGGTGGCGGTGTTCGAGGACCTGTATGGCAACCGCTGGGATCTGCTGCAGCCGGGGGCCTAAAGACCGACATGACGCGCCTTTTCGTTCTCGTCGCGACGCTTCTGGCTTTCGCGCTGCCCGCCTCGGCCGCGCCCAAGGCCGGCAAGATCAGAGTGCTCTACCTCGACCAGTCGGTGGGGTTCGTGCATGCGCCGGTGACGCCGCCTAAGGGCAGCAATGGCCCGACCCTGTCCGAGATCGCCATGGCCGAGATCGGCGCGCGCTCGGGCGCCTTCAGCGTCCGTTCGACCCGCGGCGCCGGCGCGATCACGCCCGAGACGCTGAAGGACATCGACGTCCTGGTCTTCTACACCACCGGCGCCCTGCCCATCGCGCCTGGGACCTGGGCCGCCATCCAGGACTGGATCAAGAGCGGCCGGGGCGGCTTCGTCGGGCTGCACAGCGCCACCGACACAGGCTGGCCCTATGACGGCCCGGGCGAGCCCTACACCGCCTTCATCAACGGCAAGTTCGCCGGCCATCCGTGGACACAAGGCACGCCGATCACGGTCCAGGCCCTGGGCGACGCGCGTGAGCCGATCAACCAGGCCTGGCCGCGCCGCTTCGCCTATGCGGAAGAGATCTACCAGTACGCCGACTACGATCCGGCCCGCGTCCGCGTGCTGCAGGCGCTGGACTTCGGCGACATGGCGCTGAAGCGCCCGTGGTTCGTGCCGATCACCTGGACGCGCCAGATCGGCGAGGGCCGGCTGTTCTACACCAACCTTGGCCACACGCCGACTACGTGGAGCGATGCGCGCTACCGCCAGCAGATCGTCGACGCCGTGCGCTGGACCGCCGGCCAGTTGCCGGGCGGCGCCAAGCCCAATCCGAACGAGCAGGCGCTGTGGGCGCTGCGCGCGCTGCTGGCCTACAGCGGTCGCCCCTCGACGGAGGTCGATCGGCGCGCCGCGCGCCTGGCGAAAGCCGATCCCGCGTGGCTGCGCGGCGCGGGGGGGCGCGCCCCCGGGCGGCGGCCCCCGGGGCCGATGAAGCCGGACAGCGACCACGCGCCGTTCGACGCGGCCTATTCGGCCCTGCTGGCCGAGGTGCTGGCCAAGTCCGAAGGCTGATCGGGGCCGAACGCCTCGGCGGCGTAGGTCCTCAGCTGAGCGGCGATATCGGCCGGCCAGGCCTCGATCCGCGCCTCGAACGCCGCGTCGTCTCCGGCGAACAGGGCCCGCATAGCCTCCTCAAACCCCGGCATGTCGCCCGCCATGGCCGAGGCGAAACGATAGGCCGCCTCGCGTGCGGCGCGGATACGATCCGTCCCTTCCGCTGCGCGACTGGCGGCCTCAACCAGCTTGCGCAGCGCCACGGAAGCCCCGCCGGGCTGACTGGCCAGCCAGTCCCAGTGGCGCGGCAGCAAGGTGACCTCGCGCGCGACCACGCCCAGCTTGGGCCGTCCGCGTCCGCGCGGCGATTCGACAGACGAGAAGCGTCTCGCGACGTCATAGGCGCCGCCGGTCAGGTCGAAGTCGACACCCCGGCCGTCCGGACCGAAGACGAGCACCCCCGCCTCGGATTTCAGCGCATGCGCCGCCAAGGCCGCTTCCAGGCGGCTCCCCGAGGCGACGCGCTCGTGGCCGTGAAAGACAATGTAACGCTCGTCCATCAGTTCAGCCCCCGGGCGTTCAGCGTTCCGATCCAATGGTCACGACGGTCCTTGAGACGGCTGGCGCGGCCGAACGCATCCAGACCTTCCACATCGATCGTCTCGAGCGCCTCGAAGGCGAAGGCCTCGTTTCCGTGCGCGTTCCAGGCCGCCTGGAGCGTCGGTTCGCGGTGCGAGCCCAGTCGCAGGGTGAACCACACCCCGCTCTGGCGGGTGGCCAGGTCCGGCGTCGCGCCGATCCACACCTCGCCGCTCGCCTGGCAGCGGACGGCGTACACCCCCGCTTCCACCTTGCGTTCTCTATATGCGCGCAGCAGCGCCTTGCGTCCGGACATGATCGCCTCCTAGACGCGCCTTTTACCCGGATAATAATCCGAGTCAATATTA
>JAYRLX010000322.1:0-4596 GCA_041905125.1 Caulobacter sp.
GTCATGGTCATGAGAGAGCTTGTCAATTTGGGGGCGGAGCCCGGTCCGTTCGTTGGACAAGCTATGGCGTAGTCAACATGAACGACGCCTGACCGAGGTGTTCAGCTTCCCTTCCGCGCGGTATGGACGCCTCTGCGCGCCGGTGCTCGGCGCCGAAACGGATATGAAATGCGAGAACTGACGATCGACGCGGTCGGCGCCCAGGGCGACGGCCTGTCCCGCAATGCGGAGGGCAAGGGCGCGGCTTTCGTGCCTCTGACCCTGCCCGGCGAGCGGGTGCTGGCCAAGATGGAGGGCGCGCGGGGCGAGGTCGCCGAGATCCTCATCCCTAGCCCGGATCGCGTGACGCCGCCGTGCCGCCACTTCGGGACCTGCGGCGGCTGCGCCCTGCAGCATTGGGCGGACGAGCCCTATCGCGCCTGGAAGGCCGAGCAGGTCCGGATCCAGCTGTCGATGGAGGGCCTCGAGACCGAGATCCTGCCGACCTTCGCCGCGCCGCCGGCCTCGCGCCGTCGCGTCGCCCTACACGCCCGCAAAGGGCCCAAGGGCGCCGGCGCGCTGCTGGGCTTCAAGGAGCGCCGCTCCTGGAGCCTCGTCCCCATCCAGGAGTGCCCGGTCACCGATCCGCGTCTCGTCGCGGCCCTGCCGGCTCTGGCCCGCCTGGCCGAACCGTTCCTGGAGCATCCGAAGTCCGCGCCCACCCTGCACGTGACCCTGACCGGCACCGGGCTCGACATCGACGTCACGGGCGTCGAGCGCAAGAGCGGCGGGCTGTCGGCCGACGCCCGCATGCGCGCGGCCATGGCGGCCAGCGAGGGCGACTTCGCCCGCGTCACCATGGCCGGCGAGACCGTCTATGGCGCGCGCCAGCCGCTGGTGAAGCTGGGGCCGGCGGTGGTCGCCCTGCCGCCCGGCGCTTTCCTGCAGGCCGTTCCGGCCGCCGAGCGGGCCATGGTCGACTTCGCCGTCGCGCAGGCCCAGGGCGCGGCCCGTCTGGCCGACCTCTATTGCGGCGTCGGCACCTTCACCTTCCGCCTGGCCGAGATCGGCGCGGTCCACGCCGCCGAGATGAGCGCGCCGGCGATCGAAGCGCTCAAGGCCGCGATCGGTTCGACGCCGGGCCTGAAGCCCATCCAGGCCGAGGCGCGCGACCTGATCCGCCGGCCGGTGCTGAGCACCGAGCTGGCCAAAACCGACGTCGTGGTCATCGACCCGCCCCGCGCCGGCGCGGCCGAGCAGACGGTCGAGATCGCCAAGTCCAAGGTCGCCAAGGTGATCAGCGTCTCGTGCAATCCGGCGACCTTCGCCAAGGACGCCCGCGCCCTGGTCGACGCCGGCTTCCGGCTGGAGAAGGTGCTGCCGGTCGACCAGTTCGTCTGGTCGCCGCACATCGAGCTGGTCGGCGTCTTCTCGCGCTGACGCTCGCCCCTGGTTGCGTCCTCCGCCCCGTCGGCTAAGCAAGGACAGGGAGCGAGGGCGGCGGTTTGCGAACTGACGACGTGGGACGACGGTTCGAGGCGCTGGACGGGCTGCGTGGCGTCGCGGCCGTGGGCGTCATGCTCTACCACGTCGGCAGCTGGACCGGCCGCCATGGCCTGGTCCCGCACGGCTATCTCGCGGTCGACTTCTTCTTCTGCCTGTCGGGCTTCGTCCTGGCCCACGCCTATGGTCGGCGCGAGATCGGCTGGCTGGGCTTCATGCGCCAGCGGCTTATCCGGCTGTGGCCGCTGATCGCGCTGACCATGCTGCTGGGCGCCACCGTCATCATCCAGCACCGCGAGCGGGTGCCGGGCTGGCTGGGGCTTGGCCTGCTGATGATCCCGCGCGTGTGGACAAGCGACGACGGCTTCGCACCGCTTTTCCCATTGAATCCGCCGGCTTGGTCGCTGTTCTTCGAGCTGGCGGTCGGAGCGGCCTGGTTCCCGATCCGGCGGCTGGGCGTCCTGGGCCACGTGCTGATGGTCGTGCTGCTGACGCCGGTCATCGCCTATGTCGCCTATGGCATGGGCGGGGTGCTGACGGGCTGGGATCGCGGCACCTTCGTCATCAGCTTCCTGCGGACGATCTTCGCCTTCCTGCTGGGCTGGGGCTGTTATCGGATGCAAGGCTTTACCACCTGGAGCCTGCCCGTCTGGGCCCTCGCCATCGTGCTGGCGGCCGTGATGAGTTTTCCGTGGACGCCGTTGAATTGGCTCTACGATTTCGTCTGCATGAGCATGGTGTTCCCGCTGGTGGTGCTGGCCGGAACGCGGGACCCGGCAGGCCGGATGGGGATGCTGTGCCGGGTGTCAGGCGCGATCTCGTATCCCCTGTACGCCCTGCACTGGCTGGGCTGGGAGCTGATGTTGCGCGGGTTCCGGGCGATCGGCGGCAAGGGCTATCCGCTCGGCTTCGCGCTGGTGGCCATCCCCGTGATCATCTGCGGCGCCTGGGCGGTGCTGAAGCTCTACGACGAGCCCGTGCGCCGTGGCCTGCGGGCTTGGCTAGAAAAGTCTGGGCCGACTGTCGGAAGCGGGCATAGTCCGTCGTCCTAGGGGAGAACGAGGACCGCGCGATGCTCTACGCCATACTCTGCTACAATCAGGAAGACGTCGTCTGGGCCTGGTCGAAGGACGAGGAAGACGCGGTCATGGACAAGCTCGGCGCCGTCCAGGAGCGCCTGGCGCGAGAGGGCAAGCTCGGTCCCGTCGCGCGTCTGATGCCCACGACCGCCGCCACCACCCTGCGCAAGGACCGAGATCCGCCGCTGGTGTTGGACGGTCCGTTCGCCGAGACCAAGGAGCAGCTTCTGGGCTTCTACGTCGTCGACTGTGACTCGCTGGACGACGCGCTGCAGATCGCCAAGGACTTGGGCGCGGCCAATCCCGGCGGCTCATACGAAATCCGGCCGATCGCCCTGTTCAATCCCGGTGAGGTCGCCGCGTGACCGACCTGGCCTGGATCGAGGGCGCGGTCGTCGCCGCTCGGCCCCAGGCGATGGCGGCGCTGCTGCGCTACTTCCGAGACATGGACGCGGCCGAGGAGGCCTTCCAGGACGCCTGCCTGCGGGCGCTGAAAGCGTGGCCCAAGAACGGCCCGCCGCGCGACCCCACGGCCTGGCTGATCATGGTCGGCCGCAACGCCGCCATAGACGCCGTCCGCAAGACCAGCCGCAACATGCCTCTGCCGCCGGAGGAACTGCTCTCCGACCTTGAGGACGCCGAGGCCGACGCCGCCGAACGGCTGGACGGCTCGCACTATCGCGACGACGTCCTGCGCCTCCTGTTCATCTGCTGTCATCCCGACCTGCCGGCCACCCAGCAGATCGCCTTGGCCCTGCGCATCGTCTCGGGCCTCACGGTCCGCGAGATCGCCCGCGCCTTCCTGGTCGGCGAGGCGGCGATGGAGCAGCGGATCACCCGCGCCAAGGCCCGGATCGGGGCGGGCGACGCGCCGTTCGAAGCGCCCGGGCCTGTCGAGCGCGCGCAGCGGTTCGCGGCCGTGGCGGCGATGATCTATCTCGTCTTCAACGAGGGCTATTCGGCCGGCGGCCGGGCCATGGAGGCTCGCGGCGGCCTGTGCGACGAGGCGATCCGGTTGGCGCGCCTGCTGCTGCGCCTGTTCCCGGCCGAGCCGGAGATGATGGGGCTGACGGCCTTGCTCCTGCTGCAGCACGCCCGCGCCGACGCGCGCTTCGCGCCCGACGGGACAGCCATCCTGCTTGAGGATCAGGATCGAAGCCTCTGGAATCGCAAGATGATCGGCGAGGGGCTCGCCTTGATCGACAAGGCCATGCTCAAGCGCGATCCGGGGCCCTATCAGGTGCAGGCGGCGATCGCCGCGCTGCACGCGCGCGCCGCCAGGCCCGAGGACACCGACTGGCGTGGCATCGACCAGCTCTACGCCACGCTGGAGATCATGCAGCCCTCGCCGGTCGTCACCCTGAACCGCGCGGTGGCCACGGCCAAGGTGCGCGGGCCCGAAGCCGCCCTGGCCATGGTCGAGCCTCTGGGCTCGCGGCTGGACGGCTATTTCCACTATCACGGCGCGCGCGGAGCGTTCCTCCTGCAGGCGGGACGCGGCCTCGAAGCGCGCCAGGCGTTCGATCGCGCTATCGCCCTGGCCAACACCGCCGCCGAGGCCGCCAGCATCCGCCAGTACCTGGACCGCCTGACCGCCGAGGCGGAGACGTCTTCCCACGGCGCTTGAGCCTCTCGTCAAAATGCGAGCCTATTTCGTCTTTTGATCGCCGGAGCTTGCGACTTGGCGTGAAGAGGAACTCGCCGGCCGCGCGCCGGGTTTTCCTCCGCACCCAGAGGAGGAAGCCATGACCCAATCGGCCGACGACAAGCGCTGGGGCGGCCCCGGCGCCAGCCATGAGAACCGCGACAAGCCCAAGCCTGATCCGATCGTGAAGGATCGCGACGATCCCGATCGCTACAGCCGGCACAGCAAGGTCTCGGGCGGCGGCGAGACGGACGTCCACCACGCCCATCCGCCAGAACGCAAGCGCGACTTCCAGGCCGGCGACGCGGAGAAGGACAAGGACTGACGTGATCGAGACCTTTTCCAAAGGCTTGCCGGCGGATGTTCATGCGCTGGCCGAGACATTGATGG
>JAYRLX010000323.1:0-4595 GCA_041905125.1 Caulobacter sp.
CTTGGAGAGCGCGAAGGTCCCGGCCGGGATCGAGGCGTTCAACCACAGCACCAGCAGGGCCGAGACGATCAGGGTCAGCATGCCCAGGATGATCCCCTTGGGCAGGTCGCGCTGCGGTGTGTGCGACTCCTCGGCGGCCAGCGGCAGCTGTTCGATCGCCAGGAACAGCCAGACCGCGAACGGCAGCTGAGCTAGCGCGCCGCCGATTCCGGCCGGCAGGAACGGGCCATGCCCGTCCTTCAGCTCCACGCCGCCCGGACCGACGTTCAGGGCGTACTTGCCGAAGTCCGCGTGTGGCAGGGCGCTGACCCAGAACACCCCGAGGCAGGCCAGGGCCAAGAGGGTGATGAACACGGTGAAGCGGAAGGACATCGCCACGCCGCCCGCGTTGAGCCCCACGAACACCACATAGGCGCCGATCCAATAGAGCGGCTGGGCCCAGGTCGGCGTCTCGAAGATCCCCGACAGGTAGCTGCCGATGAAGAAGCAGACCACGGCCGCGGTCAGCACGTATTCGACATTCTCGCACAGGCCGGTGATGAAGCCTCCCCAGGGGCCCATCGCCGTCCGGGCGAACGAATAGGCGCCGCCGGTGTGCGGCTGGGCGGCCGCCATTTCAGCGATCGAAAAGGTAAGCCCCAGATACATGACGGTGATGATCAGGGTGGCCACGAGCATGCCGCCCCAGCCACCGGTCCCCATGCCCAGATTCCAGCCCGAGAACTGGCCCGAGATCACCGCGCCGACCCCCAGCGCCCACAGGGAGAACACGCCCGCGTAGCGTTTGAGGCCTCGCTTGTCGAAATAGCCGTCCTCGACGGTCTCGTACTTCACGCCGCCCGATGTCGGTTCGCTCATGATTATCCCTCCGCACCTGATCGCCATGGTTGCTCGCGATCGGCGGGCCGAGGCGAGAAGGCGCTAGAGAAGGCCGCCCCGGAAGCTTCACGGCGTTTACTATTTCAGCAAGCGGAACCGCGTTCGCCCAACTCCAGGGCGGTCTCGGTCGCCGGCGCGGCCGAGGGGAGGGCCGCGACGTCGCTCTCGTCCTTCAGCGCCACGCCAGTAGCGGCCAAGCGCAGAGCCTCCTTGCACAGCCAGGCCAGCTTGAAGGCGGCGGCCTCGTACGAAAGGCCTTCGAGCCGGATGTTCGACACGCAATTGCGCTCCGCGTCGACCCGCCCGACCCGGGGGGCGAAAGTTAGATAAGCGCCGAGGCTGTCGGGCGAGGACAAACCCGGGCGTTCGCCGATCAGCACCAGCACCAGTCGCGCCCCAAGCCGCTCGCCGACCTCGTCGCCCAAGGCCACGCGGGCCTGCCGCGCCACAACCACCGGAGCCAGGCTCCAGCGCTCGGCGCGGACGCGGGGCAGCAGGGCGGCGATCAGCGGCGCCGCATGGGCGTGCGCCGCGGTGCTGGACAGGCCGTCGGCGACGACGATGGCGAGATCGACGGGGCCTGCGGAGCGGCGGCCCAGGTCGGCGCGGGCGGCGTCCGAAAGCCGGCGGCCAAGGTCGGGGCGGCGCAGATAGACGCCGCGGTCGAGCGCGGCGCTGTCCACCAGGACGGTTGGCAGGTCCATCGCCTCGATCCGCGCCATGACGGCGGCCGCGTCGAACGGCGTATGGACGGCGTCTCGCGCCTGGGCGTGGGCCAGGGCGAAGGCCAGAACCTCGCGAGTCGGCAGGCTGGCGCCGCTGCGGCCGATGGCGATGCGGGCTGGCGTCCGAGCCCGCAGTGCGGTCCAGGGATCGGGCGGCACGGGCCGGTTCAAGCGACGGCTCCCGCCAGCAGGGGGTGTTCGGCCCGGGGCGGCGCCAAGCGTCCGTCGGCCCCGGTGATCCGGAAGCGCTCCAGCCAGGCCTCGAACTCCGGCGCGCGCTTGCGGCCCAGAAGGTCGCGGACATAGAGCGCGTCGTGGAACGAGGTCGACTGGTAGTTCAGCATCACGTCGTCGGCCCCAGGCACGCCCATGATGAAGGTGACGCCCGCCGCGGCCAACAGGGTCAGCAGGGTGTCCATGTCGTCCTGGTCGGCTTCGGCATGGTTGGTGTAGCAGATGTCGACGCCCAGCGGCGCGCCCAGCAGCTTGCCGCAGAAGTGATCCTCCAGTCCGGCTCGGATGATCTGCTTGCCGTCGTACAGGTACTCCGGGCCGATGAAGCCGACGACCGAATTGACCAGCAGCGGCTCGAAGACGCGCGCCACGCCGTAGGCGCGGGCCTCCAGGGTCTGCTGGTCGACGCCATGATGGGCTCCGGCGGACAGGGCCGAGCCCTGACCGGTCTCGAAGTACATGACATTGTCGCCGACCGTCCCGCGCTTCAGGGAGCGGCCGGCGTCCAGGCCTTCCTTCAGCAGGGCCAGGGTGACGCCGAAGCTGGCGTTGGCGGCCTCGGTTCCGGCGATCGACTGGAAGACGAGGTCGACGGGCGCGCCGCGCTCGACCAGCTCGACGGCGCTCGTCACATGGGTCAGCACGCAGGACTGGGTCGGAATCTCGAAGCGGGCGATCAGGTCGTCCATCAGCCGCAGCAGATCGCCCAGGACCGAGAGGTTGTCGCTGGCCGGATTGATGCCGATCACCGCGTCGCCGCAGCCGTACATCAAGCCATCCAGGATCGAGGCCGTGACTCCGGCTGGATCGTCCGTCGGATGGTTGGGCTGCAGCCGCACCGCCATGGTCCCCGGCAGGCCGATCGTGTCACGGAAGCGAGTGACGACCCCGCATTTGCTGGCCGCCAGGATCAGGTCCTGATTGCGCATGATCTTGCTGACCGCCGCGGCCATTTCGGGCGTCAGTCCTGGGGCGAGGCGGACGAGCGCGGTCGGCGTGGCGGCTTCGGACAACAGCCAGTCGCGAAGCTCGCCGACGGTCAGCGAAGCGACAGGGGCGAAGGCGGCGGCGTCGTGGCCGTCCAGGATCAGGCGCGTGACCTCGTCGGTCTCGTACGGCACCACAGCCTCGGTCAGGAAGGTCTTCAACGGGGTGTCGGCCAGGGCCGCCTTGGCCGCGATGTTCTGCTGGGCGCTTTCGGCGGCGATGCCCGCCAGGGCGTCGCCCGAGCGCGGCGGCGAGGCCTTGGCCAGCAGGTCGGCGAGACTGTCGAAGCGCCAGGTGGTCGCGCCAATGGTCGAGGCGAAGGCCATGGTTCCTCATCAGTCCTATTCTTCCCCCGAGGGTGAACCGCTCGGGATCTCCGGGCAAACGCTAAGCGGCCGGAAGACGGCGCGGGAGGCTCGCTTGCCGTTGACTTGATCAGGTCGAGCCGAGCGCAGGGGCGATTTATTCTAAACGCCCGGACGCGCCGCGCCCGGATGCTCGGGCCGGGCGCGCCTTACGGCATAAGGGCTCGCCATAATTCACGCGCGAGTGAGCGCGTGAGATACCCTTCAGGGTTGTTAATTGGCCGAATTTTCTTCCAAGGTTTTCGTCTGGCGTCCGGCGGGGATCGGGATCATTGCTTTCGCGGCCGCCCAGAGCGGCGGCTCGAAGGAGCGAAAAGGGAGAACGTCCAATGACTGCTGATGTCGGTACGCTTCACACCCAGAAAACCGCCAGCGACGTGCTGGGTCTCTATTTCGTCAAGGCCGTGGTCGGCAACGCCGGCACGCCGGGCGCGCCGCTGGTCAATCTGGCGCTGTCGGTGCAGGCCGCCTCGGGCCATGTCGCCGGCATCGCCGAGATCACCCAGGCGGTCCCCGGCGGCAATCACCGGTTCCCGGTGACGGGCCAGATCTATCAGACCGGCCTTGGCCCCAACCACCAGCTGGTCTCGCTGCAGGGCGAGTTCGTCTACACGGTGCCGCCGCCGGCGATCGGCTCGTTCCTGGCCAAGTTCACCGCGGCGCTGTCCGTGGACCAGCAATGGAACGGCTCGGGCGGTTTCAACTACGTGACGACCCACGTCGAGAACGTGCCGGTCAAGAATATCGCCTAACCCCTCCCAAGGCGCTTGGCCCGTGTCGCCGCAGCCGGTGGCGCGGGCCTTCTTCGGCCTAGAGCCTCGCGCGTCAAAACGGAATCGTTTTGACGCGATAACGAGGCTCTAAATCAAACACTTAGAGCGTGACTCCTGCCGAAACCGGTTCCCACTTTCGGCGTCACGCTCTAGGTCCGCTCGACGAATGGCGCCAGCCCCATCCAGGCTTCCGCCTTCTGTTCGAAGCCGCGCGCCGCGTGGGCTGGACTGGATGAGGGCAGGGCGAGCGTCGGGACGCGGCCGCCCAGCAGCTTGCCGCCCAGCTTGGCCGCCGTTCCGCCGTTGAAGGCCACGATTTTCAGGCGCGGCAGGGTCTCGATCAGCGCCAGGAGGTCGTTGGCCGCCGGATCGCGGATGGCGGCGTCGAGGCTGCCAGGCCGTTCGGCGTGAGCGATCACGTCCCACAGGCCGACGTGGCGGGCCAGCAGCGCGGCGAGGCGCTCTTCATAGGCCAAGGGCGTCAGCGGGACGTCCAGCACCCGCTCCATCAACCGCCAGAAGGCGTTCCGGGGATTGCCGTAGTACTGGCGCGCGGCCAGCGAGGCCTCGCCGGGCAGGCTGCCCAGGACCCGGACGCGGACGGCCGCGTCGACAACCGGGGGAAAGCCCCG
>JAYRLX010000324.1:0-4592 GCA_041905125.1 Caulobacter sp.
CGCGCCTGACCGCCACCTCGCGCCGCGCGGGCGTCGAGAGCGACAGCGAGCTGTCGCGCGGCGACGCCAACGCCCAGCTCAGCTTCGACCTGCCCCTGGCGAGCCGCCGCAAGGGCGTGCGGGCCGGGATCGGCGATCTTTCGACCAACCTGAATCTCGCCGTCCGCTCGGTGTCGGACTTCGGCAGCCTGACCACGATCGGCGGCGGCGTGAACTGGTCGCCGATCAAGCCGGTCAGCTTCATCGTCTCCGCCACCCGCCAGGAGAACGCCCCCAGCATCAGCCAGCTGGGCAATCCGCTGATCACCACGCCCAACGCCCAGGTCTTCGACTATGTGCGCGGCCAGAGCGTGGACGTCACCCGGATCAGCGGCGGCAACGCCAACCTCCAGGCCGAGACCCGCAACGTCCTGCGCCTTGGGGCCACATGGAAGCCCGAACAGGTCCAGGGCCTGTCCCTGACCGCCAACTACAGCCGCGTGCGGATCGACAATCCGGTCGCCAGCTTCCCCGCGGCCACGGCGGCGGTTGAGGCGGCCTTCCCCGACCGGTTCACGCGCGACGCCAACGGCGTTCTGACCCGCATCGACACCCGCCCGGTGAACTTCGCCAAGCGCGACAGCGAGCAGTTCCGCTGGGGCTTCAACTTCTCGCGCCAGATCGGCAAGACGCCGCCGCCCCAGCCGGGCGATTTCCGTCCCCGCTTCGGCGGCGGCCAGGCCGCGCCTTCGGGCGGCGACACAGCAGATCGTCCGCAGACGCCGGCCAGCGATACCCCGTCGGATCCCAACGCCCAACAACAGCAGGCGCAGGCGCCGGCGGTCGGCGACACCGTCCCGCGCACCGGCTTCGACGGCGGCGGACGCGGCGACGGCGCACGCGGTCCGGGCGGCGGCTTTGGCGGCGGCGGCTTCGGCGGTCGGGGCGGCGGCGGCAACCCGCGCGCCACCCGCCTGCAGCTGGCGCTGTTCCACACCGTCCATCTGAAGGAGCGCGTGACGATCGCCGACGGGATTCCGGTCCTCGACCTCCTGAACGGCGACGTGATCGGTTCGGGCGGCGGTCAGGCCCGCAACGAGGTCGAGGCCCAGGCCGGGATCACCAAGTACGGCCTGGGCGCACGGGTCACGGCCAACTGGAAGAGCGGCACGCATGTCGACAGCGGCGTCGGCGGCGCGACGACGGACCTCGACTTCTCCAGCCTGGCCACCGTCAACCTGCGCCTGTTCGCCAATCTCGGGGTCCGCCGCGACCTCGTGCAGAAGTATCCGATCCTGCGCGGCACGCGGCTGACCCTGGCGGTGAACAATCTGTTCGACGAGAAGCAGACTGTCCGCGACGCCAACGGCGTTATCCCCGTGACCTACCAGCCCGACTACCTCGATCCACGCGGCCGGGTGGTTCAGTTCAGCGTGCGGAAGTTGCTGTTCTAGCGACGCCCGCTCTGTAGGCGCCCGCGCACAAACCCGTGAGCTTCAGCGTGACCGGGGGATCGAACCCGGCCGTCCGGCGTTCTTGGCGCATGTTGCTTACAGATGAGGGGGTTCTCGTCATGACCGCGGCTATGCCGGTCGTGCGGGCGGAGTCCGTGGATCTCTCGCCCCCGCCGCTCAACCTTGCCCGCCGTACGGCGCTGTTTCTGGATCTCGACGGCACCCTGGCGCCGATCATGCCGCGTCCCGACGACGTGGGCCCCGACGCGCGCCGCGCCCGGGTGATCGCGCGCCTGCGCGACCGCTTCGAGGACCGCGTCGCCGTGGTCAGCGGGCGCTCGCTGCCGGACCTCGACCACATCCTGGGCGGCGGCGTACCGGCGATCGGCGCGATCCACGGCCTGGTGCGGCGCACCGCCGGCGGCGCCGTCGTCGAGCTGAAGCCGCACGCCGGCCTGGAAGACGCCCGCCGGATCCTTGGCGAGCTCGCCGATTGCGAGCGCGGCCTGCTGTTCGAGGACAAGACCCTCAGCGTCGCCCTGCACTATCGCAACGCGCCGAGCTGCGCCGAGGCGGTGATCGAGGCGGCTGAACACCTGTCCCAGGCCACCGGTCTCGTGCTGCAACTGGGCGACATGGTCGCGGAGCTGCGCACGCCAGGCGCCGACAAGGGCTCGGCGGTCGCCGCCTTCCTGAGCGAGGCGCCGTTCGTCGGCGCGACCCCGATCTTCGTCGGCGACGACCTCACCGACGAGGACGGCTTCGCCGCCGCGCGTCGCCTGGGCGGCTTCGGCGTGCTGGCCGGCCCGCCGCGCCCCACCGAGGCGCGCTACCACCTGAATGGCCCAGGCGAGGTTCTCGACTGGCTGGAACGCCTGACGGAAACGGCGGAGGTCCACGCATGAGCCGCCTGATCGTCGTCTCCAATCGCGTCAATCCGCCCAATCCCGCCGAGGGCGGCGAAGGCAGCGTGGGCGGCCTCGCCATGGCCCTGGCCGCCGCGCTGCGCGAATATTCCGGCATCTGGTTCGGCTGGAGCGGCAAGACCATTCCGGAGTTCACCGGTCAGCTGAACATGCAGCGGATCGAGGGCGTCACGGTCGCCACCGTCGACCTCGAGGAGACCGACTACCAGGAGTACTACAACGGCTACGCCAACAAGACGCTGTGGCCGCTGTTCCACTATCGCGTCGACCTGACGGCCTATGACCGCTCGTTCGGCGAGGGCTATGACCGGGTCAACCGACGCTTCGCCGAGACCCTGGCGCCGCTGATCGAGCCGGACGACATCGTCTGGGTGCACGACTACCACCTGATCCCGGTGGCGCGGGAGCTGCGGCGGATGGGGATCACCAACCGCATCGGCTTCTTCCTGCACATCCCCTGGCCGGCGCATCAGCTGGTCGTCACCCTGCCCCGTCACCGCCAGCTGGTGGAGGCGCTGTTCGACTACGACCTGATCGGCTTCCAGACCGAGGAGTCGCTGCAGGCCTTCGAGGGCTACGTGTTTTCGGAAGTGCAAGGCTCGAAGAACGCCCGGGGCGAACTGGTCGCGTTCGGCCGACGCACCTGCGCGGCGGCCTTCCCGATCGGCGTCGACGCCCAGGACTTCGCCGAGATCGTCAAGAGCGAGAACGCCCAGAAGACCTACGACCGGATGATGGCCCACAGCGTCTTCCGCAAGATGATCGTGGGCGTCGACCGCCTCGACTACTCCAAGGGCCTGGAGGAGCGACTGGTCGGCTACGAACGGTTCCTGAACGACCATCCCGAGATGCGGCGCGAGGTGATGCTGCTGCAGATCGCGCCGATCTCGCGCGACGAGGTCGAGGCCTACCAGGACCTGCGCGGCCGGCTGGACGGGCTGATCGGCCGCATCAACGGCGCCTATGCCGAGATGGACTTCACGCCGATCCGCTACGTGAACCGCTCTTACCGGCGCGACGAGCTGGCCGGCGTCTATCGCGCGGCCAAGGCGGCCCTGGTCACGCCCCTGCGCGACGGCATGAACCTGGTGGCCAAGGAATATGTCGCGGCCCAGGATCCGGACGATCCCGGCGTGCTGATCCTGTCGCGCTTCGCCGGCGCGGCGCGGCAGATGAAGGACGCCCTGATCATCAATCCGAACAGCCCGGAAGAGATCTCCGACGCGCTGGAGCGCGCGCTGTCGATGAGCCTGGACGAGCGCAAGCGGCGCTGGCAGGCCCTGTTCGAGAACGTGCGCCGCGAAGACGTCACCGCCTGGCGCGACAACTTCGTGGCCGCCCTGCGGGCGCGCGGGGGTCCGGACGATGAGGGCGACGAAGTTCCCGAACCGACAGTGCGCACGCTGGACGTGGCGGCCAAGGCGCTGAGGGCGCAGGGGCCGGAGGCGACCGCGATGCGCGGCTAGAGCTCTCGCAGATTGGCGCCGCGGTAAGCTCGCGGCGTCATTCCAACCCCCGCCTTGAAGGCCCGGTTGAACGGTCCGATCGAGCCGAAGCCGCAGTCCAGGGCGATCAGCAGGATCGGCCGACTGCGTAGCGCCGGATCGGCCAGCATCCGCCGGGCGCGCGCGATCCGGTGAGAATTGACCATCTGGTTGAAGTTCGCGAAGCCCAGCGACGCGGTGATGCAGCGCGTGACCTTGTACTCCGGCTCGCCCAGCCGGCGCGCCAGATCGGCGACCTTCAGATTGGGCGAGGCGTGGATTTCCTCCTCGCGCAGCAGCCACGTGATGCGGCGGGCGATGTCGGCGTCCTCGCCTCCCTGGCTCGCCCGCGCCGCCCGTCGTCCGCCAGGCCCAGCCAGAGGGTGACGGGCCCGGAACCACGCCGCCGCGCCGCAGAGCAGCAGCGCGAGCGACGCGCAGATCGTCTTGACCAGTTCGGCGAGCTCGCGGTCGCCGCCCCCCTGGCCGGGTTGATTGACGGCGAGAACCGAACTGCCCATCAGCGCCCCATAGAGAGCGACATAGGCGATGCGAAACCGCTTCTCGGCGCTCGACAGGTCGCGACGATAGCCCGTGAAAGGTTCGACGAAGGTCAGCAGCAGGACCGTCGAGCTGCCGAGGGCGTGCGTGTTCTGGATCATCCGCAGGATCGGGGCCGCCAGACCATCGCCCAGCCCCCCCACGAGGCCCGTCAGGAAGATCACCAGCACGACGATCCGCGACCAGCG
>JAYRLX010000009.1:0-27970 GCA_041905125.1 Caulobacter sp.
GGTCCCGGCTCGGCGCGCTACGCGCTTGGCCGGGATGACAGTTTTTTAAAGCAGCCGCGTACGGATGATCTGCGACAGCAGGTCGATCATCGACACCGCGACGACGATCACGAGGACGATGCAGCCGGTCTGGTCGAACTGGAAGGCGTTGATCGAGTCGAACAGGATCTGGCCGATGCCGCCCGCGCCGATGATGCCCAGCACCGTGGCCGCGCGACTCGACGACTCGAAGCGATAGAGCGCGTAGCTGGTCCACAGCGGGGCCACCTGCGGGATCACGCCCCAGATGATCTCCTGCAGCTTGACCGCGCCGGTCGCCCGCACGCCCTCGACCGGGCCCTTGTCGATCGACTCGACGGCCTCGGCGAACAGCTTGGCCAGCACGCCGCCGGTGTTGAACATGATCGACATGACGCCGGCGAAGGGCCCAAGGCCCACGGCGGTGATGAAGATCAGCGCCACGACGAGGTCGGGGATCGAGCGGATCAGGTCCAGCACGCGGCGCACCGGCTGCTGGATCCAGACCGGGGCGATGTTGCGCGCGCCCAGCAGACCCAGCGGAATCGCCACGATGATCGCCAGGGCCGTGCCCCACAGCGCCATCTGGATGGTCTGCCACATCTTGCCGATGAACAGGCCCCAGTCCATCGACAGGAACAGCGCCGGGTCGGTGAACGGCTTGAAGAACAGCTTGGCGAAGTTCCCGGTCCGCTCGGTGTCGGTGAACAGCTGCGGGAACTTGTCGATCTCGGCCGGCTTGAAGCTGACGATCAGCAGCAGGATCACCCCGCCCCACAGCAGGGTGTCGAAGGCGAGGGCCGAGGCCGAGCGCTTGGGCGGCGCCGGAACACCAGCGTCCTTGATGGCGACGTCGCTCATGCTGCCGGGCCTCAGTTCGCGGGCGTCGAGGCGAGGCCGGCCTTGCCTTCGGCGGCGACGCGTTCGGCCTTGATCTTGTCCAGCGCCGTCTGGGCGGCGGCGATCTTGGCCTGGTCGCCCGCCTCGCGGGCCAGGCCCAGCTGCTCGGTGGCCTCCATCTCGCGCACGACCAGCAGGTGCGAGTCGTCGGCCGGCTTGAAGCCGCCGATGCTCAGCTTCTTCAGATAGCCGCGCTGCTGCTCGGCCTGGGGCGTGTCGCCCTGGGCGTAGGTCAGGAAGAACTGGCGCAGCTTTTCCTTGATCGCCGGATCGAGGTCCTTGCGCCAGACGATCGGGTCCTCGGGAAGGGTCGGCGATTCCCAGATCACGCGGATCTTGTCGGTGACGCCTTCGCCGCGGGCCTTGGACAGGCCGATGGCGGTCGAGTTGTTGGTGGCCGCGTCAAGCTTGCCGTTGGCCACCGCGAACAGGTTGGCCTGGTGATTGGCGCTGATCACGGTCTTGAAGCACTCTTCCGGCTTCTTGTTGGCCGGGATGAAGACGTAGGTCATCGGGGCCAGGGTGCCCGAGGTCGACTTCTTGTCGCCAATGCCGAAGTTCAGCGACTTGTCGCACTTCAGCAGGTCCTGGACCGACTGGATCTTGCTGTTGGCCGGGACGATGATCACCGACTTGTAGCCGTCGGTGCCCGACGGGTCGAAGGTGCGGGCGAACACTTCGCCGTTCGAGCGGCGCACCGCCTCCAGGCCCGACTGGTTCGAGAACCAGCCCACGTCGGTCTGCTTGGCGCCCATGGCCACGATCAGCGACGAATAGTTGGACGAAAAGAACGGCTTCACCTTGAGGCCGGTCTGCTTCTCCATGTCGGCCAGGATGGGCTTCCAGTAGCTCTCCATGTTCTGGGCCGACTCGGTCGACAGGATCGAGAAGGTGATCGTGTCCTTGGCGGCGGGCGTCTGAGGGGCCTTGCCGCACGAGGCAAGCGCCAGAGCCGACAAGCCGGCGGCGATTACGATAGCCGAACGACGATTGATCATTGCGGGGCTCCTTCCCAGAACACGTCCTCGAATTCCGGGCCGTAGATATCGATGAGTTTTTCGCGGTTCAGACCGGACGTCGGGCCGTCATAGACCTTCTTTCCGGCTTTCAGGGCCACAACCCGGTCGCAATAGCGAAGGGCGTAGTCCACCTGGTGCAGGGTTACGACGACGGTCAGGCCATCGGTTTGATTGAGATCACGCAGGATCTCCATGACCTTGCGCGCCGAGACCGGGTCCAGCGAGGCGACCGGCTCGTCGGCCAGGATGATCTTGGCCTTCTGGACCAGGGCGCGGGCGATGGCGCCGCGCTGCTGCTGGCCGCCCGACAGGGTGTTGGCGCGCTGGGCGGCGTAGTCGGCGACGCCGACGCGGGCCAGCGCGGCCATGGCCGCCTCCCGCGTCTCCCTGGGCCACTGGCCGAACAGACCCCGCAGCAGCGGAATCCGTCCGAGCGAGCCGAGGGCCACGTTGCTGAACAGCGACAGCCGGCCGACCAGGTTGAACTGCTGGGCCACGAAGCCGATGCGGATGCGCGCCTTGCGCACCTCGCCCGACACCTTGCCCTTGGCCTGGACGGGGCCGCCGAAGGCGGTGATCACACCGTCACCCTCATCAATGGTCTGCAGGCCGTCGATGGAGCGCAGCAGGGTGGATTTGCCCGAGCCCGACGGGCCGATGAGCGCGATCATCTCGCCTCGAGCCACGTCGAGGGAGACGGCGTCCAGCGCGCGACGAGACCCGAAGGTCTTGGAGGCGGCGCGGATCGAGAGAACAGGGTCCGACGTCATGGTCGGGGCGAATCCTTAACGTGGTTTCACAGCTTGGGGAATGCGATCACCGGTTTGGGGCAGGTTCGCAATGGATTTGTGACAAGCAGGACCCCTAATCGGTTTCGAATGGGCCAGCGCCGCGCGACGGAGGCTCTTATTTTCCGGACGCGGAGCGCTTTGCGCCCTTGATTCCGCCCGCCCTTCCGGTCCGCGCGCCCAGGTGGAACAATTCGCCCCGAAACTAGGCCGCAAAAGGGTCTTTACATCCCGGATCAATGCCCCTATTTCGCACGGCTCCGGCGGACCCGAAGTCCTCTAAACGCTGCTAACGCCGGCCTGGGTTTAACTTCCAACAGGGGGTTACGTGAATTGCGCACGTACCATTCGCCCCTGGACCTGGTCCGTGAGCGGTCACCGGAACGTCCCGTCGCACTCGTGCGGCCTGACGCGGTTTCCGTAGCTGCGCGCTGGTTCCAGTCCGAATTTAAAGGCGACGTCTTCTACGCGGTGAAGGCCAATCCTTCGCCGTGGGTGATCCGCGAGCTGGCCCAGGCCGGCGTGCGGTCCTTCGACGTCGCGTCACTGAACGAAGTCGAACTCGTGGCCGCCGAGGCCCCGGGCTCGCGCATGGCCTTCATGCACCCGGTCAAGAGCCGGGCGGCGATCGCCGCCGCCTATTTCGACCACGGCGTGAAGACCTTCTCGTTCGACACCCATGAAGAGCTGGCCAAGATCCTGGACTCCACGGGTAACGCCAAGGACCTGAACCTGATCGTCCGCATGGGCGTGCAGGCCGAAGGCGCGGCGTACAGCCTGTCGGGCAAGTTCGGCGTCGAGATGCACAACGCCCCCGCCCTGCTGCTGGCCGCCCGTCGCGCCACCCAGGACCTGATGGGCGTTTCCTTCCACGTCGGCAGCCAGTGCATGCGCCCGACGGCGTTCCAGGCGGCGATGGCCCAGGCCTCTCGCGCTTTGGTTCGTGCGGGCGTGCTGGCCGATGTCGTCGACGTCGGCGGCGGCTTCCCGTCGATCTATCCGGGCATGGTCCCGCCGGATCTCTCCGAGTACCTGGCGGCCATCGACCGCGGCTTCGCCGAGATGATGGTCCACGAGACCACCGAGCTCTGGTGCGAGCCGGGCCGCGCCCTGGTGGCCGAGGCCTCGTCGCTGCTGGTCAAGGTCGAGCTGAAGAAGGGCGACGCGCTCTATCTGAACGACGGGTCGTACGGCTCGCTGTTCGACGCCGCGCACATGAAGTGGCCCTTCCCGGTCAAGCTGTACCGCAAGAACGGCGAAGTGGTGGAAGAGGGCCTCAAGCCCTTCCGCTTCTACGGCCCGACCTGCGACAGCGTCGACCACATGCCAGGTCCCTTCTACCTGCCGGAAAGCGTGGACGAGGGCGACTACATCGAGATCGGCATGCTCGGCGCCTATGGCGTCGCGATGAACACTCGCTTCAACGGCTTCGGCGAGACCGACACCGTCGAGGTGCAGGACGCGCCGATGGCCTCGATGTACGGCCTGGCCAAGCGCTCGATCCCGCCCGTCCGCCAGGAGGCGGAAGAGCGCAAGATCGTCCGCTTCTCGCGTCCGAAGGGCGCGGCCGGCAAGCGCAAGCGCCGTCGCTAAACCGACGTGGTTCGCCAGTAGACCTTTTCTGAGTTAAACCGCGCGCCGCGCCCGATGTTCTTAGACGTCGGGTGCGGTTCGCATTTTCCCGCTTTCGTCGGTCGCTCCGTCCCGGCGAAGGTTCTGTTCCAACGACGGGCGTCGAAAGTCAGGGAAACCGAAGCGATGAACGCTCCCGTTCCGAACACCAAGGCCGAACTGCTCCAGAAGACCGTCGAGCACGTCGACATCACCTCGTACGACGCTCGCCCGATCATCGACTCGATGCGCAAGATGTCGTTCAGCTCGCGCGACACCGCCCGCGCGGCCGACATCTTCAACATGGCCCTGGCCGACAAGGGCTGCTCGACCTGGCTGATCCTGGCCGGTTCGACCTCGGCCGGCGGCTGCATGCACGTCTACCGCGACATGGTGAAGAACGGCATGATCGACGCCGTGGTCGCCACCGGCGCCAGCATCGTCGACATGGACTTCTTCGAAGCCCTCGGCTTCAAGCACTATCAGGCCGCCGGCCCGGTCGACGACAACGTCCTGCGCGACAACTACATCGACCGCATCTACGACACCTACATCGACGAAGAAGAGCTGCAGGCCTGCGACCACACGATCCTCGAGATCGCCAACCGCCTGGAGCCGCGCGGTTATTCCTCGCGCGAGTTCATCTGGGAGATGGGCAAGTGGCTGTCGGAAGGCAACGCCAAGAAGCCGGGCTCGCTGATCCAGACGGCCTATGAAGAAGGCGTGCCGATCTTCTGCCCGGCTTTCGTCGACAGCTCGGCCGGCTTTGGCCTGGTCAAGCACCAGAAGGAACGGGCCGCCGCCAAGCAGCCCTACCTGATGATCGACGCCGTGGCCGACTTCCGCGAACTGACCGACATCAAGATCGCGGCTGGCACCACGGGCCTGTTCATGGTCGGCGGTGGCGTGCCGAAGAACTTCGCCCAGGACACCGTCGTCTGCGCCGAGATCCTCGGCGTCGAGGCCGACATGCACAAGTACGCCATCCAGATCACGGTGGCCGACGTGCGCGACGGCGCCTGCTCGTCGTCGACGCTGAAGGAGGCCGCCTCGTGGGGCAAGGTCTCGACCACCTACGAGCAGATGGTGTTCGCCGAAGCCACCACGGTGGTGCCGCTGATCGCCTCGGACGCCTACTGGCGCAAGGCCTGGGAAGGCCGCGAGAAGCCGCGCTGGAACAAGCTGTTCGGCAAGTAAGCTTGCTCAGCCTCCGCTGAGAATGCAGGGTCCCCGGAAGCGATTCCGGGGACCTTTTTCATGCGCGCAACGTGGCTGGAGACCATCGCCCTCCTGGCCCTCTCGGGTTGCGCGACGCTGAGCGGAGACGCAGGGACCTATCCGCGCTATCTGCCCAAGAGCGCCTTCGACGCCCGCGACCACGTCCCGCCGCCGCCCGCCAAGGGCTCGCCCCAGGCGGAGAAGGACCGCGAGATCTTCCTGACCACCCGCGCGCTGAAGGACACCCCGCGCTGGTCCCTCGCCCAGGCCGACAACGCCGAGGAGAAGGTCCTCGACGCCTATGCCTGCGCCCTGGGCTACACGCCGACCCGCGAGACCAATCCCAAGCTCGCCGCCATGCTGATGCGCATGAGCCGCGACGTCCGCTCGGCGGTGGCCGGGCCGAAGCTGAAGTACCGCCGCGCCCGCCCCTATCTCGGCGACAGCGCGCCCATCTGCGTCAAGCGCAGCGTCGGCCTGGCGGTCTCGCCCGACTACCCCTCCGGCCACGCCACCTGGGGCTGGACGGTCGGGCTGTTGCTGGCCGAGGTCGCGCCCGATCGCTCGAACGCCATCCTCGCCCGCGCCCGCGCCTATGGCGAAAGCCGGGTGATCTGCGGCGTCCACAACGCCAGCTCGGTCGCGGCCGGCCAGCACAACGCCGAGACCCTGTTCGCGGCGCTATGGAGCTCGGACGCCTTCAAGGCCGACCTGGCGGCCGTCCGCGCCGAGTCCGACGAGGTCCGCGCCAAGGCCGCTCCGCTGGATCCCGCCCGCTGCACCGCCGAGGCGAACCTGGTCGGCGCGCCGCTGTTCTGAGACACCGCGTCATAAGGCCAAGGTTGCGCGGGGGCGTCTGGCCCTCTACCTCTTGGCCATGGCCCACGGCGCTTCCTGCGGACACGAACACCACCATCACGGCGTCGCCGGCGCGGCCCTGGCCGCCGAGCTGGACGCCGCCGAAGCCCGTTGCGCGGCCGCCGAGCAACGCCTCACGGCGCCGCGCCGCCGGGTGCTGGAGCTGCTGCTGGAAGCCGGCCAGCCCGTGAAGGCCTACGACCTGATCTCGACCTTCGGCGGTTCGGGCCCGCCAGCCAAGCCGCCGACCGTCTATCGCGCGCTCGACTTCCTGGAAAAGCAGGGCTTCGCCCACCGGATCGAGAGCCTCAACGCCTATGTCGCCTGCCGCAAGGAGGCCGACGGCCACGCCGCCGCCTTCCTGATCTGCGACTGCTGCGGGGCGACCCGCGAGATCGAGCCCAAGGCCAGCGCCGAGATCATCGCCGCCGGGGCCGCGGCAGGCTACGCCCTGACCGGCGTGACCATCGAGGCCCACGGCCTCTGCGCCGCCTGCAAAGAGGCCTGAGCGGAACATCCGCGTCCGGCTCCTGTTCTCCTTGGGTCACCAAGGGAGAACGACCATGGCCGAGCAACCCAACACCGACGGCCGCAAGGCCAACGAAGCCGAGCCGCTAGGCGACTTCACCGCTTTGGGCGGCAAGGACAGCGTCCAGAAGACCGGCGAGGAATCCCGCAAACGCGCGGGCCCCGACGGCCCCGACGCCGAGGAGATCGGAAACACCTTCAAGGGCCCGGCCGGCGATCCCGCCGAGGGCAAGCGCTAGGCTCTAGCCAAGCTCGCGTCAGCCGCTAGACTCGAACGACCGTTCAACGCCGTTCGAGTTTCGCCGCCATGACGACCGCAGAGCCGCTTCCTGGCGTCGAGATCTGGCGGGGAGGCGTGAACACCTGGGACTGCGACGAGATGGGGCACATGAACGTGCGCCATTACGTGGTCCGCGCCCAGGAGGGCCTGATCGGGCTGGCGGCGGAGCTCGGCTTGCCGGGCGCCTTCTCGCCCCACGCCAATGCCACCCTGCTGGTCAAGGAGCACCACATCCGCTTCCTGCGCGAGGCCCACGCCGGCGCGCCGCTCACCATGCTGGGCGGGGTGATCGAGATGGGCGAGACCGAAGCGCGGCTGCTGCAGCTTTTGATCCACCCCGCCACCGGCGAGCTGGCGGCGACCTTCCAGACCACCGTCGTCCACGCCACGCCGCGCGAGGGCCTGCCCTTCCCCTGGCCCAAGATCGCCCGCGAGCGCGCGCAGGCCCTGAAGGTCGAGGTCCCGGAGAAGGCGCGAGCGCGGAGCATCGACCTGTCGCCCTTCGCGCCAACCGCGAATCTGGCCCGCGCCGACGCCTTGAAGCTCTCGCGCATTGGCCTGGGCGGCCTGCTGCCGAGCGATTGCGACGTATGCGGACGAATGCGGGCGGAGCAGTTCATCGGCCGGGTTTCGGACGGCATCGGCGCCTTCATCCACCCGTTCCGCGACGTGGTCGTCGAGCACGCCGAGCACAGGCCGTCGCGCATGGGCGGGGCGGTTCTGGAGTATCGGATCGCCTATCTGGCCTGGCCTAGGATCGGCGACCGCATCGACATCCGCTCCGGTCTCGTCGGAACCGACGCGCGCACCATGCGCGTGGTCCACTGGATGCTGGATCCCGCCACCGGGGAACCCTGGGGAACCTCAGAGGCGGTCGCCATCACCTTCGACCTGGACGCCCGCAAGGTGGTGCCGGTCAGCGACGCGGCGCGCGCGGCGCTGAACGCTTTTGAGGTGGAAGGCTTGGCGCTCTAGGCCGTCGCCATGTCGAACAGGGCGTCGCGCACCACGTCCGGGCGCTCCATCGGCAGGAAGTGGCTGGTTCCCGGCACGGTCTCGATCCGCACGTCGCGTCCCCGGCGCGCGAAGCCAGGACCCGCGTGACAGGTCGAATGCTTCTCGGCCTTGAAGATCCGAACCGGCGCCCTGGCCTGCCGCACCGCCCGCCACGGATCATGCGCCTGGGCGGCGTAGTTCGAGGCCTCCCAGGCCGGCGCGCAGGCCAGCCCAACCACGCCCTCCGGCCGCTCGACGAACCCGCCGGCGACGTAGTCGGCCAGCATGGTCTCCGGCCAGGTCTTGAACGCGCCGCGGCCCTTGTAGGCGTCGAACGCGGCCTGGCGGTCTTCGAACACGGCGCGCCGGCGCAGGGCGGCCTGGACCATCGGCATCCGCTTCCACATCCGGCCCGAGGTCCAGGGGGCCTTGGCGTAGAGCATGCCCAGCCACGGCATGATCACCGGGTCCAGCAGGACCAGACCCTTGACCCGCTCGGGCCGCGCGGCGGCGGTCAGCAGGCTCACGGTGCCGCCCATCGAGTGGCCCGCCAGGACGACCGGAGGGCCGTCCAAGGCGTCGAGCAGGCCGATCAGGTCGTCGCGCAGGTCGCGCCAGGAACGCCGTCCCTCCGGATCGGCGGGCAGGGTCGTGGCGCCATGGCCGCGCTGGTCGATCGCCAGGATGCGCAGGCTGGCGGCCAGGGGCGAAAGCAGCGTTCGGTAGGTCTGGGCGTTAAAACCGTTGGCGTGAACGAAGACGATGTCGATCGGCCGATCGGTCGGGCCAAATTCCAGGCCCGCGATCTCGCCGCCGGCGACCGGCGTGACGCGCTTGCGCGGTTCGCGAAAGACGGCCGCGTCCATCGGCGGGCTCCTGTGGTCCAGACGCGACTAAGGTAGGCTCGCGATCGGCGCGCGTCCATGGAGAGGCGAGAGATGAACAGACTGGCGACCATCGGCTACGAGACCGACACCCAGAACGGACTGATCCAGCGCCTGAAAGCCGCCGATGTCGAGCTGGTCGTCGACGTCCGCGCGGTCGCCAGCTCGCGCAAGGCCGGCTTCTCCAAGACCTTGCTGGGAAACAGCCTGAACGCCGAGGGCGTCGGCTATCTGCACCTGCGCGCTCTGGGCACGCCCAAGCCCGGCCGGGACGCCGCGCGGGCCGGCCGCACCGAAGAGATGCGCCAGATTTTCAACGCCCATCTCGAGGAGCCGGAAGCGGTGCTGGCCCTGGCCCAGGCCACGGAACTGGCCAAGGAAAAGCGGATCGCCCTGCTCTGCTACGAGGACGATCCCAACTGCTGCCACCGCCAGATCGTCGCCGACCGCATCCGCGCGACGCTGAAGTGCGAGGTCGTGAACCTCTAGCTCTTCCGTAGGGTCATCGTTGTCGCGGCCCGCCGCCCGGCCGATAGTCGGGGCCAGACATAAAGGGAGGCGGTCATGAGCGGCCAGGCGGACTACAGCTGTTTCAAGGTCGAGATCGAAGGCGGCGTCGCCCACATCCAGCTGAAACGCCCCGAGGCCATGAACACCATGACCCGGCCGTTCTGGAACGAGCTGCCGGCCATCGTCCGCGACATCGACGACAACGCCCGCGCCCGCTGCATCGTCATCTCCTCGACCGGCAAGCACTTCAGCGCCGGCATGGACCTTTCGGTGTTCACCGACGACGAGGGCGTCACCGCCCGCCAGGACGCCGACCGCTGGGTAGCGGCCGAGAGCTTCCGCCGCTTCGTCCATCACCTGCAGGACACCTTCAGCTGCCTGGACAAGGCTCGGATGCCGGTGATCGTCGCCATCCAAGGCGGCTGCATCGGCGGGGCGGTCGACTTCGTCAGCGCCTGCGACATCCGCTACGCCACCACCGACGCCTTCTTCTCGATCCAAGAGATCAACATCGGCATGACCGCCGACGTCGGCACCTTCCCCCGCCTGTGCAAGCTGATCCCCGAGGGCTGGGTGCGCGAGCTCGCCTATACCGGCCGTCGCCTGCCCGCCGCCAAGGCGCGCGACATCGGCCTGGTCAACGAGCTCTTCGACACCCATGAGGAACTGGTCGAACACGCCCTCGCCACCGCCCGCGAGATCGCCGAGAAGTCGCCGCTCGCCGTCGCCGGCAGCAAGGTGATGATCAACTACGCCCGCGACCACTCGATCGCCGACGGTCTGGACTACATCGCCACCTGGCAGACGGGCATGTTCTCCGGCCCGCACATGGCCGAAGCCTTCACGGCCAAGGCGCAGAAACGGGACGCGGTGTATCCGGACCTGCTGCCGCTGAAGAAGAAGATGTGAGCGATATGAAATCGCTCCTCTAGACAGAGGCAGCTATCCGCCTCGTGGGCCAGATGGCCCACCGGACGGCCATTGGGCGCACAGCAAGAGCTGCGCTCCACCTCAACGATCAACTTGCGGTTTACAACCGCAACAGATCGGCCACACTCGCCCGGACACCGAGAACCGGGAGGGTGTAATGCGGAAAGTGCTTCTGACTGCGGGCGCAATCGCTTCCCTTTGGCTGGCGACGCCGGCCGCCGCTGACGACAAACCCGACCTCGCCAGATACGGCGCCCTACCCAGCATCGAGGACGTTCAGATCTCGCCGGACGGTTCGAAGCTGGCGGTGATAACCACGGACGGCGAGCAGCGCTTCCTGACCATCCGCAAGACCGAGGGCGGCGGCCTGGCGGGCATAGCCGTGGGCGACAAGAAACTGCGCAGCGTCACCTGGGCCGGCGAGAACAACGTCATCCTGGTCTCGTCCGTGGCCAGCGAGGGCGAGGCCTTCAAAGGCCCGGCCCGAGAATATTTCCTGGCCTCGAACTTCGACGTTCGGGAGAACGTGCAGAAGCCCCTGCTATCGGGCGTCAAGGACACCTTGAACATCGTGGTGGGGCCGCCGCAGGTTCGCATCATCAAGGGCGACCCCATCGTCTTTCTCGAAGGCGTCCACATGATGCGCGGCGTCGGAGCCGACACCCTGTTTCGTCTCAATCTGCGCACCAACGCCCTCAAGATGCTGGACAATGGCGTGCGTTACGGCACCGACGGCTGGCTGGTCGACGCGACCGGCGAGCCGGTTGCGCAATCCATGTACGACGACCAAACAGGTCGCTGGAGCCTGCTGATGAAGGTCGGCTCCACCTGGAAGACCATCGACAAGACCGATGCGCCGATGGGCTCTTACGGCCTGGCCGGCTTCGGTCGCGACGGCAAGTCGGTGCTGGTGCGCCGCGGCTATGGCGAAGACGCCCTGCGTGAGTATCGCACCGACGGCCAGCACGAGACCCTGCCCGACGACATGGTTTTCGACGGCCTGCTGCACGACCCCCAGACCCTGAAGCTGGTCGGCGGCTATCGGCTGGAGCGCGACGAGATTACCTACAACTTCTTCGACCCGGCGCTGCAGTCCGCCTGGTGGTCGGCGGCCAAGCCTTTCAAGGACGCCCGCGTCACCCTGCACTCGGCGTCGCAGAACTGGCGGCGGATGGTGGTGCGGGTCGACTCCCCCGTCGACGGGCCATCGTTCGCGCTCGTCGACCTGAACACCCGCCGCGGCTGGGTGCTGGGTCCGGCCTATAAAGGGATCGACGCCAAGACCGTCTCCCCTGTCCAGACAATCACCTACAAGGCCGCCGACGGCCTGACGATCACCGGCTATCTGACCCTGCCGCGCGGCCGCGAATCCAGGAACCTGCCGCTCATCGTGCTGCCGCACGGCGGTCCGGAAGGCCGCGCCACGCCCGGCTATGACTGGTGGAGCCAGGCCCTGGCCTCCCGCGGCTATGCCGTGCTGCAGCCGAACTTCCGAGGCTCGCAGGGCTTCGGCGAGGATTTCATCAGGGCGGGCTTCGGCGAGTGGGGCCGCAAGATGCAGACAGACCTGTCGGACGGGGTCCACGCGCTGGCCCGTCAGGGGATTGTCGATCCCAAGCGCGTTTGCATCATGGGCGCTTCATATGGCGGCTATGCGGCCCTGGCCGGCGCGACCCTCGATCGCGGGACCTATCGCTGCGCTGTGTCCGTCGCCGGACCGTCCGACCTCAACGTCGTACGGCGCACCGTCCTACGCCCCGGCCGCATCTGCATGCGGGCTGACGCGCCCGGGGAAAACCCATTGGCGGAAGCCGGAGCCGACCCGAACGTCGCAGGCATAACGAAGCGAGACACCTTTGAATGTGCTCGCGAGGGCACCGGGCCGTCCAATCCTGGTCGGATGCTGGGCATTTACGAGAACGATCCGCGCCGCACGACCTCGATGCGCTACTGGCTGCGCTTCATGGGCGACGAGCGCAAGCACGCCGACCTGAAAGCGATCTCCCCAGCCCAGTTGGCCGACAAGGCCGACATCCCGATCCTGCTGATCCACGGCGAGGACGACACCATCGTGCCCTTCGAACAGAGCCAAGCCATGGCCGACGCGCTGAAGAAGGCCGGCAAGCCCGTCGCCCTGGTGCCGCTGAAAGGCGAGGACCACTGGCTGTCGCGCGGGACCACGCGCCTGCAGATGCTGACGGAAGCCGTCGCCTTCGTCGAAAAGTACAACCCGCCCAGTTGACCCCATCGCGACCGAGTGATCAGCGCGGGGTGGCGGGCGCTCTCCTCCGCGCGCTGGATCAGAGCTCTCGTGGGCCTTACGTCCGCTTCCGCCCCTGACCAGGCTCAAGCTGCGCCCGCTTACGACGGCGGGCCCTTCCCTTTCTCTGAGAGAGAGGATCTCGGCCGCGTCAGCCCGCGTACGTAAACACCATCGGCGTGTCCGCCGCCGGCAGGCAGCTGCGGTCCACCGGCTTGGTGGGGTCCTGGAAGAAGCCGCGGATCATCTTGCGCACGCACGGGCTGCTCCGCGAGACGCCGTGGGTGGCGTTGGTGACGATCACCACCTGCGAGCCCTCATAGCCCTTCGAGGCCGCGCGGGTCAGTTCCGGCGGGCAGCCGGGGTCGATCTCGGCGGCCAGGAACAGGGTCGGGATGGCGGTCTTGACCGGGGCCTGCTCTACCTTGGAGATCGGGCCGACATCGATGGCGGCGCAGACGTCGTGGATGCGCTGCATCGAGACGACCATCAGGCGGGCGACCGGGTCCTTCTCCGTGCCCTTGGCGACGTCGGCGCGGGCCTCGAACGGGATCTCCTCCTTGCACAGGTGGGTCATGAACTGGCCCTCGCTGTAGTAGTCGCGGCTCTCGACGAACGCCTGAACCGGCGAGACGTCGCCCTGGATGATCTTCCAGAGGTCGCGCGGCAGCACGCCGGCGGTGAAGTAGCTGGCGTCCATCAGATAGCCGCCCAGGTCGTCGGCCGTGTAGGTCTTGCCGTTGATGGTCTGGGGACCGGCCAGCCAGCGCTCGGCGACGACGGCGAGCTTGGCCTTCAGGTCCGGATAGCGCTTGGCGCATTCGGCCACGACCGCGCATTTGGCCATGACGATGTCGATCGAGTTGGAGACCATGGCCGGGCCGCCAACCGTCCAGTCGGCTTCCGGCGGCCAGGGCGAGTCCTGCACCACCGCCCGCACGCCCTGGGCCGCGTGGGTCTGGATCGCCGCCTCGATCCGCGTGCCGTAAGAGCCGCCGAACAGGTCGATCATCGGCAGCTTCAGCACCTGGCGCAGGTCCTGGACGTCCTTGGCCACCTCGACGGCGTTGTAGCGCGACAGGTTCACGCCCTTGGCCTGGAAGGCCTTGAGGCAGGCGACGATGCCGTCCTTGTCCTTGTCGGACGGCGGACCGGCGTCGGTCAGGTTGGTTCCGGGACAGTTCAGATTCGGGTTCGACTGGCCGCCGCCGCGCTGGTCCATGAAGATCCAGTCCTGGTCGATGGCGACGTACTCGCGCGCGGTCTTGCTCTTGAGCATGCGCGGCAAGCTAGCGAGCGCCGAGCCGCCTGGGCCGCCGTGCAGATAGACGACCGGCGGCAGGCCGGCCTTCGGGGCCGAGGCCTTGACGATGGCGATCGCCACGCTGATCCGGCGGCCCTTGGGATCGCCGCGCGTCTCGTCGACGATCAGCTTGCCGCACTGGACCTTCAGATCCACGTCCTTGTAGTCGCCGACGCAGGCCGTGGGCTTGAACTGGGGCGCGGCGGCGTGGGCGACGCCGCCCATGCCGACGAAGGCGGCGGTCAGGCTCAGCGCGCCGAGGGCGGCGGCGGTCAGGGACTTGGGCGACATCGGAAACTCCAGCGATCGGCGCGCGACATCAACACCGATGGCGACGCGGACGGCAAGAGCCATCACTCAAGCGGGATGACGCCCAGCGGCAGCTCGGCGCCGCGCAGGTCCGCGCCGTCCAGCTTGGCGCGGGTCAGGTCGGCTTCCAGCATCCGCACGCGCGGAGCGCTGGCGCCGCGCAAGTCCGCGCCGCGCAGCACCGCTCGGGACAGGTCGGTGCGCAGGACCCGGTCCTCGCCGATCTTCAACGGCCCCAGCTTGGCGTTCGAGAGGTCGGCCCGCGACAGCTGGGCGCCCATCAGTCGCGCGCCGCGAAGGTCGGCGCCGCGTAGCTTGGCCCCGCGCAGGTCCGCCCCGACCAGATTGGCGCCCTGCAGGTGCGCGCCCTCCAGGTCCATGCCGAAGAACACCGCCTCCGGGGCGACCAGTCCGCTGAGGCGGCGGCCCTTCAGCCGCTTCAGGGGCCGGAAGTCGACGCCCCGCGCCTTGGCCGCCTTGCCCTCGGCGCCCTGGGATCGGCAGTACAGTTCGTGCGCCTCGATCACCTCGTTGAGGGGCAGGTCGTCGATATAGATCAGCGGCGGCGGCGCGCGCAGCACCTCGGTCAGGTCGGCGGCGGTCAGGTCCGCGCCGCTGGTGTTCGCGCCCACCATCACCGCCCGACGCAGCGAGACCTTGCTCAAGTCGGCGCTTTGCAGATTGGCGCCGGAGAGGTCCGCGCCGTCCAGGCAGGCGTTGGCCAGCTTGGCGCCCTGCAGGCTGACGTTCGAGAGGTTGGCGTCGGTGAAGTCGGCCTTGCGCGCGAAGGCGCCCGACATCTGCGCCCCGCTGAGATTGGCGCCCTGCAACAGGGCGTAGTCGAGCTCGCCCGGCCGCTTGGTGTGGTCGAGAATCCGCAGGCCCTTGCTGTCGTCCTGCACGGCGGTCAGGCCCTCGCGCAGGTCGCAGCCGGAAAGGTCGGCGCCGCTCAGGTTCGAGCCGCGCAGGCACGCCCCGCGCATGTCGGCGCGCGACAGGTTGGCGTCGCGCAGGTCGGCGTCACGCAGATCCGCCCCGTAGAGCGTGGCGCGGACCAGCCGGACACCGCGCAGCGACGCTCCGCCCAGCAGGGCGCCGGTCAGGTCGGCCTCGGACAGTTCGGCGCCGTCCAGCTCGTAATTGTTGAGGTTGACGTAGGACAGCACGGCCCGGCGGCCGGCCGGCAGGCCCTTCAGAAAGCGGCCATGCGCCTCCACCGCTTCGCGCACCACCGAAGGATGGAGATTACGGATCAGGCTGGGTCGGGAAGATGCGGGACGCATCGGGCGCAGGCGTATTCTGTTCGGAAGATCGTTGAGCGCCGAACATGGTCCGCCCAGCCTTAAGGCAAGGTTCAAAACCGCGACGAAAAGTCGCGTTTGCGCCTACAGCCAGCCCTTGCGCTTGAACCACAGCAGCGGCGCGCCCGCGACCAGGACCATCAGGGCGATGGCCATCGGATAGCCCTCGATCCAGCGCAGTTCGGGCATGTGCTCGAAGTTCATGCCGTAGATGCCGGCGATCAGGGTGGGCGGCATCAGCACCACCGAGAACACCGAGAACACCTTGAAGATCGAGTTCTGCTCGATGTTGATCAGGCCCAGGGCCGCGTCGAGCAGGAAGGTGATGTTGCCGGCCAGGTAGCTGGAGTGGTCGGTGATCGACTGGACGTCGCGCTGCAGCGACTTCAGGTGATCGCGCAGCTCGCGCTCGCCGTCGAACTGCTCGGCCAGGGCGGCGAAGCTCAGCAGGCGCGCCAGGCTGACCAGGCTGTCGCGGGCCTTGGAATTGATGTTCTGGGCGCGGCCCAGGCTTTTCAGGATTTGCTCGAAGGCCGCGCCGCGCGGGCGTCCGAAAATGGCGCGCGACTGCACCTCGACCTCGGCGGCCGTGCGCTCGAGGATGTCGGCGGTGCGGTCGACGATGGCGTCAAGCAGGCCCAGGAACGTCTGCAGGCCGTTGGGACAGAGGCTGGGCTGGCGCTCGGCCTGGGCCGCGAACACCGAAAAGGCGCGGGGCTCGACATAGCGGATGGTGATCAGCCGCGCGCCCGCCAGGACGAAGGTCACCGGCGCGGCGGTGGGCAGGTCCCCCTCGGCGTTGACCAGGACGGTGGCGGTCATGAAGGTCCCGCCGTCCTCCTGATAGAGGCGCGAGGACGCCTCGATCTCGGCCATCTCTTCCCGGGTGGGCAGCAGGAGACCGATCGACTGCTCGACGGCCACTTCCTCGGCGCGGGTGGGATCGACCAGCTCGATCCAGACGGTGTCCGCGGGCACGCGCCAGTCCGGGGACAGGCCGCCCGCCTCGAAACCCGGCGCGCCGTGACGGAGGATTCTCAGCATGGACGCCGCCCCTGGAGAAGCGCTCTCCCGCCAAGGCCGAAAGACCCTGGCCGCAAAGCGCTGCGGGTCGGGTGTGCCCCGGCCCGCGCTTCAGGTCAACGCGGCGCGTTCTGCTTGTTGGCGTCGGTCGACGAAGAGCCGCCACCCGTGGCGGCCTCGATCAGGGCGGCGATACGATCGGTCGAATCGGCGGCCTGGCTGATGATATCCAGCGGCGAGGCGCGAACCGACGAAGCCACCTGGTTGGCGGCCTGCTTGGCGGCCGACACGACGGCGTTCTGGGCCATGGCGATCTTGCTGGTGGCCATGGCGATCTTCATCGCCTGGGCGTCCTGATAGATGAAGCCGTTGGTCGGATAGACCGTGTTGCCGAGGTCGCGGATCGGGTCGTACCAGACCTTGACCTGGCTCCAGTCGCCGTTGGCGGAGACGTCGACGACGGTGACGTCCTTTTCGATCTGACCGCGATCGCCCTCGATCACGGACCAGTTGGCGTGGGTGACCTGGATGACGCGGTCGGTGAGCACCTGGCTCACGAAGGCGACGTGGCCCAGGTTCATCCGGGCGGTCGGCTTGAAGGAGAGGACCGAGCCGATCTTCGGCACCGAACCGGTTTCGTACTTGCCGGCGGCCTGAGACCACCAGGTGCGGGCGTCGCCGAAGAGCTGGATGCCAGACATCAGGCGCGCGAAAGGAACGCATTGCCAATAGCCGTCGGCGGTTGCCACCGCCGGCGCCAGGCTGATCATGGCGGCAGCGGCCAGGGAACCCAGGAGGGCCCTCGTCCGTTTCGTCATGCTGTGGGTACTCCCCCGCGATACTGGGTTAAGGGATAACCTTCCCATGGACGTGTGAAAAGAGTCTTTATGTCGCAGATGTCATCCGCGAGCGGAGCCATTTGACGCAGGACGAGACAGTTTCAGCGCCCCTCGACGCCCATTCCGCCTCGACATACGGACGCCGTCCGCCAGCTTCGCCGGTCGTGACTGAAATCAAGACCGGCGCGGAAATATCGGCGTCATCTCCGATGATATTGAACGACGCGTCGCCCGTCCTTTCCATCGCGCCCAAGCGTCGCTCTGTGACCTCAAAGATTGTCAGCTCATCTCATCGGCGTCCTTGATCATCTTGAAGATCAGGGAAGAAATCGGCGCGCTAAAATGGTCTCGAAAGCAGACGGCGGCGGCGAAAAAAACCACGTTGATCAATTGATCGGCTCCGCTGTCCGACAGCGCGGAAAGGCTCGGCGAATCGTTGACAGCGACGAGCGCGTGGCGGGTGACTTTTCGCCGGCCCCGACCTCGACAAGAACGGCGTTCGCCCCCATCTGATGAAGTTAGGCGGTTTCGCGCGGGGAGGCGCGGAGCCACATCCTCTGTGGGGATCAATGAACGAAATACTCAGCCTGCTCGCCGACCCAGCCGCCTGGGCCGCGTTGGTCACGCTTGTCGTCATGGAAGTCGTCCTCGGGATCGACAACCTCGTCTTCATCTCGATCCTGTCCAACAAGCTGCCGCCCGAGCATCGCCAGAAGGTGCGGCGGATCGGTATCTCGCTGGCGCTGATCATGCGCCTGGTCCTGCTGTCGACCATCGCCTTCATCGTCGGCCTGACGGCTCCAGTCTTCGACCTTGGTCTCACCGGCCCGGTCGGATCGCACGGCGAGCCCGGCTTCGAAACGGCCTTCTCGTGGCGCGACCTGATCCTGATCGCCGGCGGCGCCTTCCTGATCTGGAAGGCGACCAAGGAGATCCACCACACGGTCGATCCTGGAAAGAGCGACGACGTGCTGGAGAAGGACAAGGCCACCGTCGTGATCTCGAACGTCGGCTCGGCGATCTTCCAGATCATCCTGCTGGACCTGGTGTTCTCGATCGACTCGATCCTGACCGCCGTCGGCATGACCGATGAACTGCCGATCATGGTCGTCGCGGTGCTGATCGCCGTGACGGTGATGCTGCTGGCCGCCGATCCGCTGGCCAACTTCATCAACAACAATCCGACCGTCGTGATGCTGGCGCTCGGCTTCCTGCTGATGATCGGCACCGTGCTGATCGCCGAAGGCTTCGGCGCCCATGTGCCGAAGGGCTACATCTACACCGCCATGGCCTTCTCGGCCGGCGTCGAGGGCCTGAACATGCTGGCCCGCAAGCGCGGCGCGAAGAAAGAGCACTGAGCGAACAAGGGTCTACTTCCGGCGTTGGGAGCGTGATAGGCAGCTGCCCCGGCTATCACGCTCCCAGGGCCTAGATGACCACCCAGACCTTCACCGACACCGAGCGCCGCACGACCCTGGCGGCGCTGATGATCGTGTTCCTGCTCAGCGCGCTGGACCAAACCATCGTCTCGACGGCGATGCCGCGGATCATCTCCGAGCTGAACGGCCTCAACCTCTATTCCTGGGTCACCACCGCCTATCTGCTGACCTCGACGGTGATGGTGCCGATCTGGGGCAAGCTGGGCGACATCTACGGCCGCAAGCCGGTGCTGATCACCGGCATCTCGATCTTCCTGGCGGGCTCGTGGCTGTCGGGGATTTCGGGCGAGTTCGGAACGGTCGCGGGCGTGCCGGGCATGGTCCAGCTGATCGTCTTCCGCGCCCTGCAGGGCGTCGGCGGCGGGGCTCTGTTCACCACCGCCTTCGCGATCATCGCCGACCTCTATCCGCCGCGCGAGCGGGGCAAGTTCGCCGGCATCTTCGGCTCGGTGTTCGGCCTGGCCAGCGTGCTGGGTCCGATCATCGGCGGCTATTTCACCGACCACGGCACGGTGCAGGTCGGAACCCACACCGTCGCCGGCTGGCGCTGGGTGTTCTACGTCAACCTGCCGCTGTCCCTGCTGTCGCTGTTCATGGTCATCGTGAAGATGCCGCCGCTGGAGCATCGCCAGGCCGGCCGCATCGACTTCCTGGGCGCGGCCCTGCTGATCTGCGCCTTCGTGCCGCTGCTGCTGGCGCTGAGCCTGGGCGGGCACAGCTTCGCCTGGAACGCGCCGCAGAGCCTGGGGCTCTTCGCCCTGTCGGCCGTGTCGCTCGCCGGCTTCGTGGTCGCCGAGACAAGGGTCGCCAACCCGATCCTGCCGATGCGGCTGTTCCAGAACCAGGTGTTCACCACCGCCAACCTGGCCGGCTTCCTGATCTCCATGGCCTTCATGGGCGTGGTGATGTTCCTGCCGCTGTTCCTGCAGCTGGGGCGCGGCGTGCCGGCCACCATCAGCGGCATGACCATGCTGCCGCTGATGGCCGGACTGATCGTCGGCAGCGCGGTCGCGGGCCAGCTGGTCACCAAGACCGGCCAGTACAAGCCGCTGATGCTGATCGGCGCGGGCCTGCTGCTGGTCTCGGTGTTCCTGCTGCACGACCTGTCGAAGATCCACGGCCTGGCGCTGCTGTGCGTGCTGCTGGCGTTCGTGGGCCTAGGCCTGGGCCCGGGTCAGAGCCTGTTCAACATCGCCACCCAGAACGCGGTCGACCCGCGCGACATCGGCGTGGCGACCAGCTCCAACCAGTTCTTTCGTCAGATCGGCTCGACGGTCGGCGCGGCGCTGGCGGGGACCATGCTGACGGCGAAACTGGCGAACCTGCCCGGCGGCGGCCTCGATCTCGGCGCGCTGGAGGGCATGGCCGTCAAGGCCGCCGCCCAGGGCCAGGCGGCCCACGCCGATCCGGTGCTGCAAGGCGCCCTGGTCGACGCGGTCAGCGGCGTGATGGTCGCGGCTCTTGGGGTCATCGTCCTGGCCCTGATCACCATCCTCTTCATCCCCGCCCTGCCCCTGCGCTCGCGCCAGCCGATCGGCGACGCGCCGGTGCTGGACAAGGCCGAACCGACGAACTGACGGCCAACGAAAAGCCCCGGGGCGCGAACCCCGGGGCCAACGGTTCTCAGGAGATGTAGTTCGCGCCCAGGAGCGCCTACTTCAGCGTCTATTTCCACTTGGCTTGGACGGCGGCTTTCACCGAAGCCGGAACCGGGGCGTAGCCCAGGGCGGTGATGTCGGCGTCGCCGTTCTTGTAGCCCCAGGTGAAGAAGTCGCGGACGCGCTTGGCGCGCCCCGGATCGGCGTCGTCGCGCATCAGGCCATAGCTGACCAGCACAAGCGGCCAGGTCGCCTTGCCGGGCTGGTCCAGGGTCTGGACGCCGAAGCCCTTGCTCGCCGTCCACGGCGCCGAAGCGGCGAAGGCCGAGAAGGCCGCGGGCGACGGCGTGACGAACGCGCCATCGCGGTTCTTCAGCGACACCAGGTCCAGCTTATGATCCAGGGCGTAGGCGTATTCGACATAGCTAATCGTGCCCATGGTGCCGGACATGATCTCGCTGATGCCGGCGTTGCCCTTGCCGCCCAGGCCGGTGGGCCAGTTGACGGTCTCGCCCGCGCCGGGACCGGCCTTCCACTCAGCGCTGACCGAGGAGAGATAGCTGGTCAGCAGCAGGGTCATGCTGGCCGGATCGGTGCGGTGGGCGACCGTGATCGGCCAGTCCGGCAGGTCGAGGCCCGCGTTCAGCGCCTTCAGGGCCGGGTCGTTCCACTTGGTGATCTTGCCCATGAAGATGTCGGCCAGGGCCTTGGCGTCCAGCTTCAGCTTGCCGCTTTCGAGGCCTGGCACGTTCGTCACCAGCACCGTGCCGCTGATCACGAACGGAAACTGCGAGAGGCCCTTGGTCTTCAGGTCGGCGTCGGAGATCGGCATGGCGGTGACGCCGAAGTCGGCGGCCTTGGCCTCGATCTGGCTGATCCCGAACGCGGAATTCTGGCCCTGGTAGGCGATCGGCTCGCCCCCGGCCTTTTGGTAGTTGGCGATCCACGCCTTGAACAGCGGCGCCTGGATCGACCCGCCGGAACCCGCCAAGGGCGCGCCGGTCTGGGGCGGGGCGGACTGGGCGACGGCGGACCCCGCCACGGCCAAACCAAGCACGAACGCCACCGAAATCCCGAGCGATCTCATCTCAAGTTTCCTCCTGCTGGGAAGGCGATAGCCCTCCGCTCGCGGCGCGTTGCTCGCGCCGTCGGCAACCAGACATTGGAGGAGCGTGCAGGGACACGGAATATGACCCGTGGACGCAGCAAAGCTTGGCGCTTACAGGAAGCTGTAGGGGTCCACGTCGATCACGACCCGCACCGAGTTCGGGATCTTGGCCCGCGCCCGCCAGGCGGCCATGAAGCCCTGCAGGTCGACATTGCGCTCGGCCCGGACCAGGAAGCGCTTGCGACGCCGTCCGCGCACCAGCGACAGGGGCGCGTCGGCCGGGCCGAACACCTCGACCCCCTCGGCGTTGGGGATCACCGCGGCCAGGGCGTCGACATAGGCCTCCAGCGCCGCGGCGTCGGGCCCGGAGGCGATCAGGGCCGCCAGTCGCCCGAACGGCGGCAGGCCCGCCTCCTGGCGCATCGCCATCTCGGCCTCGACGAAGGCGTCCCGGTCCAGCGCCGCCAGGGCCTGCATCACCGCGTGGTCCGGCGCATAGGTCTGCAGCAGGGCCCGGCCGGGCTTCTCGTGGCGCCCCGCGCGACCGGCGGCCTGGGCGAGAAGCTGGAAGGTCCGCTCACCCGCCCGCAGGTCGCCGCCGCGCAGCGAGAGATCCGCATCGACCACCCCCACCAGGGTCAGGTTGGGGAAGTTGTGGCCCTTGGCGGCGGCCTGGGTCGCGACCAGGATATCGATCTCGCCCGCCGCCATGCTGGCGACCAGCGCCTTGGCGGCTTCGGCGTCCATCACCGTATCGGACGAGAACACCGCCACCCGCGCATCGGGGAAGATGTGCCGCGCCTCCTCCTCGACCCGCTCGACGCCCGGACCGATCGAGACCAGCGAGTCCTTGGCCCCGCAGTGCGGACAGGTCTCGGGCTTCTTCATCGAAAAGCCGGTCAGGTGACAGACCAGACGGCCGGTGTAGCGATGCTCGACCAGCCAGCTGTCGGTGTCGGGCGACTTCATCTTCTCGCCGCAGGCCCGACAGAGCACGAGCGGGGCGTAGCCGCGCCGGTTCAGGAACAGCATGGCCTGCTCGCCGCGCTGCAGGGTCACGGCCATCGCCTTGATCAGCGGCGGCGACAGCCAGCGGCCGGGCTCCGGCGGCGTCTGGCGCATGTCGATCAGGTCGATGTCGGGCAGCTGCGCCGCCCCGTGCCGCGCCGACAGCCGCAGCCAGCGATAGCGGCCGATCTGGGCGTTGTAGAGGCTCTCCAGCGACGGCGTGGCCGAGGCCAGCAGCACGCTGGCCCCCTCGATCTTGGCGCGGGCCACGGCCAGGTCGCGGGCCTGGTAGATGAAGCCCTCCTCCTGCTTGAACGAGCCGTCGTGCTCCTCGTCGACGACCAGCAGGCGCAGCTTGCGGAAGGGCAGGAACAGCGCCGAGCGCGCGCCAACGACGATGCGGGCGTTCCCGCTGGCCACGGCCTCCCAAACCTGACGGCGGCGCGGCGGCGAGACGCCGGAGTGCCATTCGGCGGGAACCGCGCCGAACCGCTGCTCGAAGCGGGCCATCACCGCCTGGGTCAGGGCGATCTCGGGCAGCAGCACCAGGACCTGGGCCTCGGGATCCTTCAGCGCCTCGGCCACGGCCTCGAGATAGACCTCGGTCTTGCCCGAGCCCGTCACCCCGTCCAGCAGCGCCGCCTGGAAGCCGCCGGCGTCCAGCATCTCCTTCAGCACATCGACGCAAGCCGCCTGGCCGGGATTGAGCGCGCGGGGCGGCAGGGAAAGATCGGGTTGCGGAAGGCCGCGCTCCGGCTCGACGAAGTCGACCGCCAGCGCGCCCTCGTCCACGAGGCCCTTCACCACGCCCGCCGAGACGCCGGCCGCCGAGGCCAGGGCCGCGCCGGATAGCTTCACGCCTTCGGCGGCCGCCAGCACCTTCAGCCGCGCCGGGGTCATCCGCGCGGGCTGGACTCCGGTCAGGACAAGCACCCTGTCCGGCTTGGGCGGCGGATGGCGCAGGCCGCGCAGGGCCATGGCCAGGGGCCAGCCGGGCGCGTCGACCGAATAGCGCGCCGCCCATTCGACGAAGATCAGCACGCCCGGCGGCAGCGGCGGATCGTCGACCTTGCCCTGCACCACCTTCAGCGGCCGGTTGCCGCCCGTCCCGTCGCGCAGGGCGGTGACCACGCCCCGGATCACGCGCGGCCCCAGCGGCACGGCGACGTGATCGCCGACGGCCAGGTCCAGTCCTTCCGGCTCGGCGTAGTCGAAGGCCTCCGGCAAGGGCATCGGCAGCAGGACGGAAGCGATACGCGGCATGGGCTCAAGCTTCTGCCGCGAAACGCTCCCCAGGTCGAGAGCTCCGCCAGCCAAGCTTATCAAGACCCCGTTAACCGTCTTGGGGCTTCATCGACCCGTCATTTCACCAGACTCGGGGCATCCATGAGCGACGCGACTCGCGCGGCCAAGAAGACGACGGTCGACGCCGACAGCGTCCGGGCGTTCCTGCGCACCCAGCCGCAGTTCCTGCGCCAGGACGACGACCTGCTGGGCGAGCTGGGCCTGAAGATCGACGCCAGCAACGTGCTCGACTTCGGCCCGGCGGCCCTGGCCAAGGTGGCCGCCGCCCACAAGCGAGAGGCCTTGGCCCGTCAGGCGATCGAGGCCAACGCCCGCGCCAACTACTCCGCCCAGGCCCAGACCCACGCCGCGGTGATCGACATGCTCGACGCCCGCAACCACTCCGATCTCGCCCGCCGCGTGGACGAGCTGTCGGTGCTGCGCTTTGGCCTCGCCGCCGGGGTCATCGCGCTGGAGGGTCCAAGCCGCGTTCCGGCCGGCTGGCGCGCCCTGGCCGAGGGACAGGCCGACATGCTGGTTGGCGACGCGCCGATCGCCCGCATGGGCTTCTTCGCGCCCGCCCTGCCGCTGTTCGGCGACAAGGCCGAGCTGATCCGCAGCATGGCCCTGGTGCGCATGGCGATCTGGGAGCCGCGCCGCGAGGCGGTGCTGGCCTTCGGCTCGACCGATCCCGAGGCCTTCATGCCCGACATGGGCACCGAGCTGGTCAACTTCCTGGGCCGGGTGGTCGAGCGCACCGCCGAGCGCTGGCCGGTCCTATGACGGCTCGCCAGGCCCTCGCCGCCTGGCTGGACCACCTGACGCTGGAGCGCCGGGCCTCGCCGCGCACGGTGCGGGCCTATGGCGACAATGTCCTGGCCTATCTGAACTTCCTGGAGGCCCACCGGGGCGAGGCGCTGAGCGTCGCGGCCCTGGGCGAGATCTCGGCGGCGGACCTGCGCGGCTATCTGGCCTTCCGCCGCCAGGGGGAGAACGCCCTGGCGCCGCGCTCGATCTCGCAGGCCCTGTCCTCGATCCGCGCCTTCCATCGCTATGTCGACCAGCGCCATGGCGTCGCCAACGCCGCCATCGGCCTGGTGCGCGGGCCGCGCCTGAAGATCGGCCTGCCCCGCCCCGTCTCCGAAGACCAGGCCCGCGACTTGATCGCCGAGGCCTCGGGCGACACCGAGCGCGAGCCCTGGGAGACCGCCCGCGACGAGGCGGTGCTGACCTTGCTGTGGGGCTGCGGCCTGCGGATTTCCGAAGCCCTGTCCCTGACCTGGAGCGACGTCCCCCTGGGCGCGGCGCTGCGCATCACCGGCAAGGGCGGCAAGACCCGGATCGCCCCCGTGTTGGACGCCGTGCGCGACGCTGTCGCCGTCTATGCCGACGAGCTGCCGTTTGTCCTGGGCCCCGACGAGCCGCTGTTCCGAGCCAAGCGCGGCGGCCCCTTGTCGCCGCGCCATGTCCAGGGCCTGGTCCAGCTGCTGCGCGGACGCCTGGGCCTGTCGGACCGGGTGACGCCGCACGCCTTCCGCCACGCCTTCGCCACGCACCTGCTGGGCGCCGGCGCCGACCTCAGGACCATCCAGGAGCTCCTGGGTCACGCTTCGCTGTCCACGACCCAGCGCTACACCCAGGTGGACGCCGCGGGGCTGCTGGCGGCCTACCAGGCGGCTCATCCCAAGGCCTGAAGGCCACACTTTACGTAGGGTTATCTGCGACAGACTGTCGCGTTAACGGCCTAAAACGCCAGAATTAACCGCGATTTTACGCCCAGCCGAGCTTCTTGATCGCGAGACGCGCGCTTTCCGCGTTGCCGGAACGCAGCCCCCGAGAGGCCATCATGAAGTTCGACGACCTGAAGATTTCGACCAAAGTCGCCCTGCCCGCCGTGATTCTGACCGTGGTGGCGCTGGCCATCGCCGGCCTCGGCGCCTGGCAGTCGAAGAAGATCGAAACCAACATGCGATTGCTCTCCGAAGAGCGCGCGCCGGTCGAACTCGCCTCGGCTCGCTTCAACAGTCGGATCCGGTCGATCGGCTACTCCGCCTATCGCGTTGTGGCCTACGACGGCTCGTCGCAGGACGCGCAGGACGCCAGCGCCGATCTGGACAAAGCCTACAAGGAAGGCAAGGAGCAGCTGGCCAAGATCAAGTCGCTCGAGCCGGAATCCGAGAAGACGGTCACGGACTTCAACGCGCGCCTGGAAAAGATCTACACCAGCGCCCGCCAAGGCGCTGACCTTGGTCTGCAGAACGTCGACGAAGCCGCGATCATGGTGATGGCCGTGATCGACCCCGACATCGGCAAGCTGACCAAGGATGTTACGACCTTCACGAACGGTCACAACAAGGAAACCGTGGCCATGGTCGAGAAGGCCTCGAAGGCCGCCGCGGCCGGCACCATCTTCTCGATCCTGTTCGGCGTGATCGCCGCCGGCTCGGCCCTGCTGTTCGCCCTGTGGATCGGCTCGCGCAAGATCGCCGCCCCGCTGGCCGCGACCGCCAAGACCATGGAAGTCCTGGCCAATGGCTCGGTCGAGGTCGACGTCAAGGGCGCGGACCGCAAGGACGAGGTCGGCGCCATGGCCCGCTCGGTCCAGGTGTTCAAGGACAACGCCGTGGCCCTGCGCACCGCCGAGGCCGCCCAGGCCCGCGCCAACGCCGAGGCCGACGCCGAGCGCCGCCGCAACCAGGAAATGGCCGAAGCCGCCGCTCAGGAACAGGCCAAGGTCATGGAGATCATCGCCGACGGCCTGAACCGCCTGGCCGAGGGCGACCTGACCTACCGCCTGAACCAGGAGATCCCCGAGAGCTACAAGCGCCTGCAAAGCGACTTCAACGGCGCGGTCACGCAGCTGGAAGAGACGATGCGCACCATCGTCCACGCCGCCGGCAGCATCGGCGCCGGCTCGGACGAGATCGCCTCGGCCTCCGACGACCTGTCGCGCCGCACCGAGCAGCAGGCCGCCAGCCTGGAAGAAACCGCCGCCGCCCTGGACGAGATCACCGCCACCGTGCGTCGCTCGTCGGCCGGCGCCCAGGAAGCCGCCAAGGTCGTGGGTTCGACCCGCGGCGACGCCGAACGCTCCAGCGTGGTCGTCCGCAACGCCGTCGACGCCATGAACGAGATCGAGAAGTCGTCGCAAGAGATCAGCCAGATCATCGGCGTGATCGACGAGATCGCCTTCCAGACCAACCTGCTGGCCCTGAACGCCGGCGTCGAAGCCGCCCGGGCGGGTGAAGCGGGCCGCGGCTTCGCGGTCGTCGCCCAGGAAGTCCGGGCCCTGGCTCAGCGCTCGGCCGACGCGGCCAAGGAGATCAAGACGCTGATCTCGACCTCCAGCCAGCAAGTGAACCAAGGCGTGAGCATGGTCGGCCAGACTGGCGAGGCCCTGCAGGCCATCGTCTCGAAGGTCGGCGAGATCGACGCGCTGGTCGGCGAGATCGCCTCCTCGGGCCAGGAGCAGGCCACCGGCCTCAACCAGGTCAACGCCGCCGTCAACCAGATGGACCAGACCGTCCAGCAGAACGCCGCCATGGTCGAGCAATCGACCGCCGCCGCCCACTCGCTGAAGGGCGAGGCCGGCAACCTGCTGAAGATGATCGGCCGCTTCCGCGTCGGCGGCGCCGCTGCCGCCGCCCCGTCCTCGAGCGCCAGCTCGGCCCGCGCCGCGACCCGTCCGGCGCCTGCCCCCTCGCGTCCGGCCCCCGCGCCGGCCAAGGGTCCGGCTCCGGCCTCGGCCAGCAGCCGCCCGGGCCTGAACCCGGTGGCCGCGGCCCAGGCCAAGGTCGCCAGCTTCGCCAAGAGCTCGGCCGCCCCGGCCGCCTCGGCCGACGACTGGGAAGAATTCTAAGCTCCAGTAAGCGTAGCGCCCCGTTCATGCGGCGGGGCGTCTCCTCCCCTAAGCGACTTCAAGGCCCCGTCCCCCGACGGGGCCTTTTTTCTGGCCTCA
>JAYRLX010000325.1:0-4581 GCA_041905125.1 Caulobacter sp.
GAAATCGATAGGAATTGAGAAAAGCTGAGGCGAGACCGCCGTCTCGCCCGCCGGGTCAGCCGATCTTGTCGCCCCGATGCAGCGGATCGGGCAGGGGATCGCCGGACTTCACGAACTGCAGCGACACCGAGTTGATACAGTAGCGCAGCCGGGTCGGGGCCGGGCCGTCGGGGAAGACGTGGCCCTGGTGGCTGTCGCAGCGGGCGCATCGTGTCTCGATGCGGACCATGCCGTACGAGGTGTCGCGCACGCCGATGACGTGATCCTCGGCGAACGGCGCGTAGAAGCTGGGCCAGCCGGTGCCGCTCTCGAACTTGGTCTCGTGCTTGAACAGCGGCAGGCCGCAGAGGCGGCAGCAATAGACGCCGGGGTTCTTCTCGCCCAGCAGGCCGCCGCAGAACGGGGCTTCGGTGCCGTGATGCAGGAGGACGCGCGCCTCCTCGGCTGTCAGGTCGGCCTCCAGGCGTTCGCGTTCAGGCTCCGTCGGCGGGGTGAGATCGAAGCCGGCGGTTGAAAGGATGGCTGCGTCTGTCATGACAGCCAATGTAGGCGCTCGCGCGCCGAACCGGTAGCACCAGGAGTGATCATGACTGTCGCCGTCGCCTTTCTGCAGCCGGGTTGGGCCGATTGGGAGGCTGGTCCCGTGCTGGCCCTTCTGCGCGAGCACCTGAAGGTGCAGATCGAGATCGCCACCCCGACCGGCGATCCGGAGACCTCGATCGGCGGAATCCTGGCGGCCGCGGACTACCGCTTCGATGATCCGGTGCTCAGCGACGCCGACCTCTTCATCCTGATCGGCAGCGATGAATGGTCGACCGGCGAAAACCCGGCGATCACGGCGCTGCTGCGTCAGGCCTTCGCCGACGGCAAGCCCGTGGCGGGCATATGCGCGGGCACGACGGCCCTGGCGCGCGCGGGCCTGTTCGAGGGCCGCCAGCACACCTCGAACGGCAAGGATTGGCTGGAGGGCGTTGTCCCCGGCTATGCGGGCGCCGAGCACTACGTGGACACGCCCAAGGCGGTCAGCAGCGGCAAGGTGGTCAGCGCCTCAGGCCTGGCCCCGGTGACGTTCGCCGCCGCGGTGGCGCGCCTCGTGGCGCCGGAAGCCGAGGAGATGATCGCCGGTTTCGAAGCCATGTTCGCCCGAGAGTTCTCCTAGTACCCAGATCTCTCAAAGATTGTAATTCTCCGTGATGCCCGCTACGCCTGTGAGGCGCGATAAGGGGGCGATGACATGGCGGATCCGTTTCCATCGGGACGGGGGTCGGTCGAAGCAGCCGGACGGCTGAACGTCCGCCGGGACAAGCCTCGCACGACCTCTCCCAAGGCGCGCGTCATTGAGGCGGGGACGCGCTTTCCGGTCAGGAACGCGGTGACGGGCGACCTCGTCTCCGGCGTCAGCCAATGGTTCGATCTGGGCGGCGGCGAGTATGTCTGGGCCGGCGGCTGCCGGAATTTCCAGCCGCTGGTCGAGGAAGACGCCGAACGTCCCGACCGCAGCCAGCTCCACGACTACGTCCCGCCGCGCTTCAAGATCGCCGAAGGGGTCCGTCATCGGGTGCAGGGCCGACGGCCAAACGGCCTGGAAGGGCTGATCGTCCACTTCGACGCCTATCGCATCAAGAAGGCCGGCAACGGCGTGGAGGACTCCGACGCCCGCACCCTGGACATGATGCGGTCGGGCCAGGCCAACGGCTTTCACTACGGCGAGATCAGCCGCACCGGGACCATTTTCCTGCCCGAGAACTTCGAGTGGAGCGAGTGGGGCTCTCACGCCGGCGTCAGCCAGTGTCCGGTGACCCAGCGGACCGGGGTCTCGCGCTACTATGTCGGCTTCGAGATGAACAATCCCGGCCGCCTGTACGAGGCCCAGGAGGGCGGAGTCTTTTGTCCCTGGTTCAACGCGGTCCGCGACGGCGCCGGCAATGTCGTGCTCGACGCGCGAGGGCGCTGCCAGCGAAAGTCGGTCCACGACGAATGGTTCGCCGCCGATGAAGTCCGCACCGTCGCGGCCGACGGCAATATCAAGGCCGGGACCTATCTGCCCTACAGCTTCGACCAGTTCGAGGCGTTGACGAACCTGTGCCTGTATCTGGCCAAGACCTTCCCCGCGACCTTCAGCCTGGACCGGGTGTTCGGCCACGACGAGGTCGCGCCTCAGCGCAAGAACGATCCGGGCGGAGCCTTGGCCGACCCCGCCCGCCTGATGACGATGGCCGCGTTCCGGGCCTATCTGAAGTCGCTTATTTAAGCACGGCGGCGGCCGCGCGGGCCACGATCCCGTCCTCCGGCGCCGAACCGCCGGAGACGCCGATCGCGCCGACGATCTTGCCATCGACCAGCAACAGCTCGCCGCCCTCGATCGCCATGGCGCCGGTGAAGATGGCGTTCAGCGTGCCGGCCTTGACCGCGTTCTGGAACTCGGAGGTGGGGCGGCGGAAATTGGCGGCGGTGTGCGCCTTCTTCAGCGCCACCTCGCCCGAGCCGTACTGGGCGCCGTCCATCTTCTCGGACAGCACGACCGCGCCGTTAGATTCGACCACGGTGATGACCATGGACCAGCCGTTCTTGCGCGCCTCGGCCTCGGCGGCGGCGACCACCGACTTGGCTTCGGCCAGGGTGATCACCCGACCGGAATAGGCGGGATGAGGCGCGGGCGGCGGTGCGGCCGTCTGGGCCAGAGCAGGCGCGCCGACCAGGCAGAGGCCGGCGGCGATCAGCATCAGGGACTTTCTCATGGCAGCACGACCTCGTCGTTCAGGCGGGTGTTCTGGGGCTGGCTGGTGGCGATCCGCACGCGCAGACCTTGAGCCCTCACGCCGGCCGGGATCTTCAGCTTTATCGAGGCGGTCTTGGGCAGCAAGTCCCGCGGCGCCTTCAGCGCGGGGGTCGGCGCGCTGGCCAGCACCTTGCCCGCGGCGTCGACCAGCTCGAGCTTGGCTGGCGCGGCGTCTTGAGCGCCCAGGCTATGGAGCATCACGGTGACGGCCCCGCCCTTCACCGTCACGTCGCCGCGACCCACGCCGAGATCGGCGCGCTTGGCCGGATCATCGCCCGCCTTTTCCAGCTTCATGTCGATGACCGTCGTCTGGCGCGGCGCCAGCACGACCTGGATCCCCAGGCTGCGCTCGAAGGCGACCGAGCGGGTTTGCGCCGCGCCGTCGATGGCGTCGTCGCCGTTGGCGTCGGGACCTTGCGACAAGCTCCACAGACCCGGCGCGACGTTCCAACCGGTCATGGTGGCGGTCACCGGCTTGTCGGTGGTGTTGTAGGCGATGACCTTGAAGCCCGTCTTGGTCGCGTCCTTGACCAGCAGCGCCACGTCCGCGCCGTCGGCGTTGTCGAAGCGCCACGAGACGACATGGCCCGGCGTCATCTGGGTGCGCTTGTTGGCGATGCCGCCCAGGCGGGTGCGCTGCAGGTAGTCGGACGGCAGCTCCACGCGGTCGGACCACCAGTGGCCCTCCGTGTGCATGTACATGTGCTGGGCGTTCCACTGGATCTCGTCGGCGTAGAGGTCCTCCAGGTACTTTTTGTCGCCGGTCAGCGACCAGGCGGCGTAGCGCTCGAACGCGCCGCCCTTGGCCGCGGCCTTGACCAGGGCGTCCTTGTTGGCGTCGCCGAGCTTCATCTCCGTGAGGGCGTTTTCGTTGATCGAGCCCAGCGACTTCAGACCGCTCTTGCCGATCCGCCATTGGATCGGGACCAGATACTTCGGGTCGCCCGTCAGGCGGTAGGCGGACCAGAAGACCTGGAACGGGCCGTCCGCGCCCGAGCCCTGCAGCACCGTTCCGCCACGCTCGGCGTCGGTGCGCCAGTTGATCTCGTTGGGGTACGAGCCGTCCTTCTTGCTGACGTGGGCCAGATAGCCGTCGGCCAGGCCGATGATCGTGCCACGCGCGGTCGGATCGCCGTTGAAGTCGCTGATCAGGATCGACGGATGGGTGACGCCGAACGAGTAGGGCTTCTGCCACTCCCACGGGCCCTCGCGGTACGAGATCTTGCCGCTGTACCAATTGGTGTTGAAGTGGACGTGGCCGGCCGGGTTCTTGTCGACGACGCGGGGCAGGGCCTTCACCGTCGTGAACAGGCGCTCGACGGCCAGCGGGTCGCCATAGTTGACGTACATCGCCTCCGAATTGGAGTTGATGCCCTCCTCATAGGCGTGCAGCTCGTCGGTCACGATGGTCGAGAGGCCATCGGTGAACATGCCGTTCTTGTAGACCGCGTCGGTCAGGCGGTTCAGCGAATGGGTGATCTTGTCCGGCTGGACGCCCATCAGGGCCAGGCCCGGCCACTGCTGCAGCAGGTCGGTGTCGTCCGACAGGCCGCCGCCGAAGTCGCCGAAGTCCGCCTGGCGCTCGTCGATCCACCAGTTCACATACTTGGAGACCAGCTTGAGGTCCTCCAGCTGGCGGAAGGCCCATAGGGGCGTGTCGTCGTTGGGCTTGGGCTGTTCGAACGCCGGCCAGCCCTGGCTGCCATAGGTGATGTCGCCCCAGTACTCGCGGCCGATCTGGTTGTCGGGATCGACGCGCAGCAGGTCGGTGATGTCGGCATAGAGGCGGCGATAGAGGCCCT
>JAYRLX010000326.1:0-4564 GCA_041905125.1 Caulobacter sp.
TCCCCCGCGCCGTTATGGAGCAGCAGGCCGCCGACGCCCTCCGCCGACTGGTAGAGGGCGAACAGGATGACGAAGGCCGCGATCCGGCGGCCCAGCGACGCCTGGGCTAGGGCCATTTCACCGCCGGCGGCATGGAGCTGAGGATCGACTCGACATTGCCGCCGGTCTTCAGGCCGAAGGTCGTGCCGCGGTCATAGAGCAGGTTGAACTCGACATAGCGGCCGCGCTGGACCAGCTGCTGCTCGCGTTCTTCCGGCGTCCAGGCCTCGCCCATCCGGCGGCGCACCAGGGTGGGATAGATCTCAAGGAAGGCGCGGCCGGCGTCCTGGGTGAAGGCGAAGTCGCGCTCCCAGTCGCCGCTGTCGTGGTGGTCGTAGAAGATGCCGCCAATGCCGCGAGGCTCGTTCCTGTGCGGCAGGAAGAAGTACTCGTCGCACCAGGCCTTGTACTTGGCGTGCCAGGTCGGATCGTACTTGTCGCAGGCGCGCTGGTAGGCGGCGTGGAAGTCGATGGCGTCCGGGAAGTCCTGCTGGCGCTGATAGCCGAGCAGCGGCGTCAGATCGCCGCCGCCGCCGAACCAGGTCTTGGTCGTGGCGATGAAGCGGGTGTTCATGTGCACGGCCGGCACGCGCGGATTGGCCATGTGCGCGATCAGGCTGATGCCGGTGGCGAAGAAGCGCGGATCCTGGTCGGCGCCGGGCATGTTCTTGGCCATCTCGGGCGTGAAGGTCCCGTGCACCGTCGAGACGTGGACGCCGACCTTCTCGAACAGGCGGCCGTGCATCATGCCCATCACCCCGCCGCCGCCGGCCTCGCGGGTCCAGGGCTTCTTCTCGAAGCGGCCGGGCGCGCCGGGGTAGAGGTCCGCGGGGGCTTCGTCCTCCAGGCGCTCGAACTCCGCGCAGATCTGGTCGCGCAGGCTTTCGAACCACGCCCGGGCGCGGGCTTTCTTGGTGTCCAGGCTTTGGGCGTCGAGGTCTTGTTCGGTGCTCATAATCGCCGATTAAGCCGCCCAGCGCGCGCGTGCAAAGGGTGAAGTCGTCAGGACGACGAAATTCGACAAGCGGCGGACGGTGATCCCATATAGGGCGAAGACCTTCCCCCGCTCGGAGCTTTCGCCATGGCCGCCGTCTCCCCTTCCGCCGCTGGCGTCTGGCTCGCCTCGGGCGTCCGCACCCCGTTCGCCAAGGTGGACGGCGCCTTGGCCGGCCATGACGCGATCGGCCTGTCGGTCCCCGTGGTCAAGGCAATGCTGGCCAAGGCCAAGCCCGACTTCGCGGTCTGGGGCACGGTGATCCCGAACCTGACCTGGAGCAATCTGGCGCGCGAGGTGCTGCTGGACGCCGGCGGCGACCCGACCATCCCGGCCTTCTCGACGGTCATGGCCTGCTCGACCAGCATGATCGGCGCGATCGAGGCCGCCGGCATGGTCGACGGACGCGGCCGCGATCTCGCCCTCGTGGGCGGCGTCGAGAGCATGAGCCGCGTGCAGCTGGGCCTGTCGGTCGCCCTCTCGGACTGGATCCGCAAGTTCCAGAACGCCAAGACCGGCCAGCAGCGGCTGGCGGCGCTGGGCGCGCTGAACCTCAAGGACGTGCGCCTGTTCATCCCCAAGGTGGTCAACCGCGTCACCGGCCTCTCGATGGGCGAGCACACCGAGATCACCGCTAAGGAATGGGGTCTGACCCGCGCTGACCAGGACGCGATCGCCCTGGCCAGCCACCAGGGCGCGGTGAAGGGCTGGGAGGGCGGCTTCTTCGACGATCTGGTCATTCCCATCGGCGAGGCCAAGCGCGACAGCATCCCGCGCAAGGACACCTCGCTGGAGAAACTGGCCAAGCTGGGCCCCGCCTTCGACAGGACTAGCGGCAAGGGCACGCTGACGGCCGGCAACTCTTCGCCCCTGACTGATGGGGCGGCCGCTGTCTGGGTCGGCTCCGCGGCGGGCATGGCGCGCCTGCCGGGCGAGACGCCCAAGGTGCGGCTGGTCGACTACGAGGTCACCTCGATCGACCTGCGTCACGAGGGGCTCTTGATGGCGCCGGCCTACGGCGTGCCGCGCATGCTGGCGCGCAACGGCCTCACCTATGCCGACATCGGTCTGTGGGAGATCCACGAGGCCTTCGCCGCCCAGGTGCTGTCGCACATCGCCGCCTGGGAGAGCGCCAAGTTCCTGAGCGACAAGGCGGGCGTGACAACGCCGATGGGCGCCTTCCCGCGCGAGCGGATGAACCCCAACGGCGGCAGCCTGGCGCTGGGCCACCCGTTCGGGGCCACCGGCGCGCGGATCATCAGTCAGACGGTGAAGGAGCTGGCCTCGCGTCCGAAAGGCGAACGGGCCATCGTCAGCATCTGCGCCGACGGCGGCCAAGGCACGATGATGCTGCTGGAGAGCGCTTAGGCGAGCTCTAGGTCAGGGCCGTGAAGATCAGGGCCACGACCGTGACGTCGAAGATGCGGATGGCGAGGGACAGCATGACGGGCTCGCGACGTTGAATTCCCCAGCGGTTAAGCAAGTTTCACGCCAAGGCGGTCGCTGATGGCCCTGTTCTTCGACCAGTCCTGGTATGACGCGCGCCTGGTCGAGCGGGGCTTGGATCGCGCCGTCCTGGCCGCCGCGGCGGGCATGAGCGGGGCCGAGCTGGCCTTGGCGTTCAAGGACCAGCGCGAGCTGTCGATGCGGGAAGTCTCTGTTTTCGCGGAGCTTCTCGGTGTTTCGACGGCCGAGGCGGCGTCCCGCGCGGGCGTGCGGCCGCCGCCATTGAGCGACGCGCAGCGGATCGCGGCGCTGGAAGCGCGGGTCGCCGCCCTGGAAGCAGAGCTGGCCGCGCTGAAGCGCTAGATGTTGGTCTTCTTGATCAGGCCGGCCTTGGGACGGCGGTCGGCGGGACCGGAATATTCCGTGCCGAGATAGGTCGATCTGGCCGCGTTGAGCACTTCCTGCCCACCGCGCAGGCCGCGTTTCTGGCCGACCTGGCCCATCAGGTGGGCGGCGAAGGCGGCGAAGCCTTCGCGGCGCGGCGGAGGGGCGGCGGGTTGCTCGTCCTCGTCCTCGGCCGAAAGAATGGTCTCTTCGGCGTCCTCATGACGGCTGGCGTCGCGCGGCGCGGGCAGGGCGCGTCGCGTGAGGCCAAGGCGTCGAATGGGGTCGATCGGGCCGTTCATGCAAGGGACGGTAGAGAGAGGACGGTTAAGAAGGTCTCGCCAGGCGTGGTTAAGACTTGGTGGCCAGCTTGGCGATCTGTTCCTGCATCGCCGCCAGCTGACGCTTGAGGTCGGCCAGCGAGTCGTCGGTCGGCGCGGCGGGCTGCGCGGCCGGCGCCGGCTCGGGCGTCGGGGCGGGCGCGTCCTCGGGACGGACATAGGCGAACGGCGAGAACATCTTCATGGCGCGGTCGAACAGCGCCATGTTCTGGCGGATCTGCTCTTCATAGACGCCCATGCCCGGCATCTTGCCCGGCGCCATGTTGGCCAGCTGGCCGCGCAGGCGCTCCTGCTGCTTGGTGAAGCTCTCCAGCGACATCTCCAGGTACGAGGGCAGGAAGGCCTGCATGGAGTTGCCGTAGAAGCCGATCAGCTGACGGAGGAACTGGATCGGCAGCAGGTTCTGGCCGCCGCCGCGGTTCTCTTCCTCGAAGATGATCTGGGTCAGCACCGAGCGGGTGATGTCGTCATTCGTCTTGGCGTCATAGACAACGAAGTCGACGCCTTCCTTCACCATCTCGGCCAGGTGCTCGAGGGTGACGTAAGAGGAAGACGCTGTGTTGTAGAGGCGACGGTTGGCGTATTTCTTGATGATCACGCGCTGGCCGGCCGTTTTTTCGGTCCCGGCGGCCGTTTCGCCTTTTTCAGGGTTCTCGGACATTTCGTTCCCTAGACAGCGGTTGCGTCCGCTTTTCGCATCGCACTATCGCGAATGCAAAGGCATGGCGCCAGTGGTCTGATGACTTGGAGTCGTCATGATGCCGTGAAAATGTGCTGGTGACGAAGGCGGCAGGGATGTGCAAGGTGGTGCTGCACTGCAAAAACAAAGGCGCCGCAAACGCGAAGGCGCCGCTTCGGATCGTTACGGGAGCTATCGCATGAGCGACGTCGTCATCGTTTCCGCCGCCCGCACGCCGGTCGGCTCATTCAACGGGGCGCTGTCCAGCCTGCCCGCGTCGGAACTGGGAAAGGTCGCCATCGAGGCCGCCATCTCGCGCGCCGGCTTGAAGCCGAATGACGTCGACGAGGTGATCCTGGGCCAGGTGCTGCAGGCGGGCGCGGGCCAAGGGCCGGCGCGCCAGGCGTCGGTGAAGGCCGGCGTCCCGGTCGAGAGCCCCGCCTGGAGCCTGAACCAGCTGTGCGGTTCGGGCCTGCGCGCCGTGGCGCTGGCGGCCCAGCAGATCGCCGCGGGCGACGCCAAGGTCGTCGTGGCCGGCGGCCAGGAAAGCATGAGCCAGGCGCCGCACGCCCAGAACCTGCGCGGCGGCCAGAAGATGGGCGACCTGTCGTTCGTCGACACGATGATCAAGGACGGTCTGTGGGACGCCTTCCACGGCTACCACATGGGCCAGACGGCCGA
>JAYRLX010000327.1:0-4553 GCA_041905125.1 Caulobacter sp.
CGCGCATGGTCTCGCGGCCGTCGGCGTCGATCTGGCCGAGGTCGAACTTCTTGCGCTGCTCGGCGTCGCCCAGGATGTCGAAGGCGGCGCTGACCTGCTTGAACTTCTCCTCGGCCTTCTTGTCGCCGGGGTTGGCGTCCGGGTGATGCTGCTTGGCGAGCTTGCGGAACGCCTTGCGGATCTCGTCCGCGCTCGCGGTGCGGGAAACGCCGAGTTCCTGATAGGGGTCACGCGCCAAGGAAGGTCCTCATCGAGCTGGCTTAGAGCTTAGGCAAGTGGGGGTAACGCCCTCCATCTAGAACGTCCAGCGCCCCGCGCAAGACCTGATGTGGCATTTTTATCACAACCCTGTCGTCGCTACCGCGCCCCAGCCGTAGAGCGCGTCCGCCTGGGCGATCTCCAGGCGCGCCCCGGTCGGCGGCGCGTCGCTCGCTCGCAGGGCGGCGGTGTAGACAAAGGCCGGCTCCGACACCTCGACTTCGCGGAACACCGACGCCCCATCCAGCACGCGGACACGGTAGCGCTCGACGCCCTCGACCAGCGGGACCTCGCCCGCCCAGACGTCGCCGCCGGTCCGGGCGCGACGGATCCAAGAGAGCCGCAGGTCGCCGCCGACCATCCGCGCGCGCAGGTGCGTCGGAGCCAGGGGCTGAAGGGCCCGGCCGCTCCAGACCACCGTCGCCTCGGTGACGCCGGCGCCCGCCGGAGGCCCGCCAGCCGGCGCCGCGCGCACCTTCAGCGGACCGCCGCGCTCGAAGGCGGCGACCTCCATCGGAACCACCGCCTCGTCCAGCAACACGACCGGCGCGCCGGCCAGGATCGCCGCCTCGCTGGCCGCGCCGTCACGAAGGCCGCGCAGCAGGCCCGAGAGCCGCCAGACGTCGGGCGACAGCAGCGCCGCGTCGCGGAAGCCGATCACTTCCCAACGCCCATCGCCGGCCATGACGGCGAGGCTGTTGCGGCCCGCCAGCATCGCGCCCAGCGACACCGAGGACAGGCTGGTCCCCTCCATCCGCACCGTCAGGCTCCCGACGCGATCGACGCGATGCGGCGAGGCGGGCGCCAGATCGGTCAGGGTCACGCCCAGCGTCGCCGGCTGGTTCAGGCGCGCCCTGACGCTGAGCGTGTCGAGATCGGCGCCGGCGTGGATCTCCAGCGGCCGCCAGGGCTCGCCCGCCGCGGCGACCAGCGGCCGGGCGTCTTCCGCCAGGGCGCCGTTCGACGGCAGGTCCAGCACCCGCAGCGCCGGCGGCGGCGAAGGCTCGCGTGGCGGAGCCGGCGTCCAGTCGAGACCGCCGCCAACGCCCTGGCCGGCGACCACCGGGACCAGGGTCGCGCGCGGCCGCTCGTCGAGATCCAGGCGCGCCACCCGCCACGCGCCGCCGTCGTGAGCCAGGCGGTCGCCGGGCTCCAGGCGCAGGGCGGCCGAGGGCGACAGATGCACGATCCGCGAGCGCCGGGCGGCCTCGTCGGCGGCCAGCATCCGACGGGCGCAGGCCTCGGCGTCGGGAGCGGCGAGCACGATCGGCGCGTCGGCGTCTCGGGTCCCCTCGCCCTGGTCGCGGCGCACGACCACGGCCCCGACCTGGTAGTCGCGCCCGGCGTCGAGGAAGCGCAGGCGCAGGGCTTCGGCGGCGGGCTCCAGCGCGCGGGTCTCGCGCTCGACGGCGCCGTCGTCGGGGCGAACGAGGTCGCTTTCAGCCAGCGCGCCCGCCACGCGGCCCGAGCGGGCCAGCATCTTCACGTGATCGCCGCGCTCGACGGGGTCCAGGGCGAAGGCCTCGGTCAGGGGCGCCAGGGCGTCGCGCAGGCGCATCGGCCGATCGACGACATAGCCGCCCACCGAACCGCCCGCCTCGCCCGGATCGATCGAAACGCCAGCCCGCGCGCCCAGGGCGCGGATCAGCTCCGGCAGCGGCGCGATCCCGGCGCGGCCGGTCAGCCAGTGGCCCAGCGTCCACGAACTTCCATCCGCCCAGACGTCCGACCGCGCCGGAAAGTCCGGGAACGGCCGTGCGTCCCAGCACCAGGCGCTGGCCGCCTCGATCATCCGCCCGCCATAGACCGGCGAGACCGGATTGGCGCCCGGCTCGTCCAGCCAGGCCAGCACCGCCTCCAGGCAGCGCCGCTGGCCGAAGTCGTCGCGCTCGCCGGTCGAGTACGGCGGCAGGAAGCTCTCGGAGCTCTTCGGATCGATGAAGAGGTTCGGCGAATTGCTCCCCTTGTCGACGGCGGGGCAGCCGAACTCGGTCAGGCGGATCGGCTTCGAGCGCGGGACCCAGGCTGTCGGCGCCGTCGCGCGCACGCCGCCGGGGCGGTCGTAATGGGCGTTGCTCCACCACGCCTTCAGGTCCTTGGCGCGGAACATCCACGGCTCGCCATGAGCCCCGTCGGTGATCGGCGTGCGGACCTGGGCGTCGCGGGCGGCCTGGCTGGCGTAGAACCAGTCGAAGTTCTCGCCGCCGGTCAGCCCCGCGCGCAGATAGGCCGGGTCGTGCGGGCCGAAGAAGCCGGCGGCGGCGTCCAGATGGGTCTCGCCCTCGCGCCAGTCGGTAATCGGCGGATACCAGTCGACGCCGACGAAATCGATGTTCGGATCGGCCCACAGGGGATCGAGATGGAACACCGCATGGCCGCTGCCGTCGGCGGGCTGGTGGCCGAAATATTCGCTCCAGTCGGAGGCGTAGCCGAGCTTGGTCGAAGGCCCCAGCATGGCCCGAACATCGGCGGCCAGGGTCTTCAACTTGGCGACCGCCGGATAGGTCCCGCCCGCTCCGCGCGTCGTGGTCACGCCGCGCAGCTCCGAGCCGATGACGAAGCCGTCCACGCCCCCGGCCTGGGCCGCCAGGCCGGCCTGGTGCAGCACCATCCGCCGCAGCCCCCATTCGCCGTCGAAGAAGGCGCCGACCTGGGCGGTCGCGGCGGCGGTCCCGTCGGAGCCGGCTTCGCAGGCGATCCGGCCGCGCCACGGATAGGCCGGCTGGCCCGGCGGCGTGTCCATCAGGATGAACGGATAGAGCGTGACCTTCAGCCCGCGCCGCTTCAGCTCGCCGATCGCCTGCAGCACCACCGCGTCGGCCGGCGTGCCGCCATAGGCCGGCTTGCCGTCCTTCAGCGACACCAGATGCGCGCCGGACCGGCCCACGCCCGCGACGCTCCAGGTGATCGGCAGGGTGTCCTTGCTCGACTGCTCCACGCCCGGCCGAATCTGGCACTGGCCGCAGCGCAGGTCGGTCCCGAACCAGGCGACGACCAGGGTCACGTGGTCGACGTTTGGCAGTTGGGCCTGAAGCTGGTCCAGCGCCACCACCAGGTCCGCGCGGCCGTCGGCGTTGTGGACGCTCTCGCTGGCCGTGCGGGTCAGGCCCTCGCGGCGCAGGACCGCTTCGGTCGCATAGACGAACTCTCCGGCGCCCGGGATCAGGCAGACGCCCTTCAGCCGCTCCTCCAGGCCGGGCGGGTCGCCGGGCGTGCGCGGCCGGCGGAAGACCTCGAACGACAGCTGCGGCGGGCGGTTTCCGAACGGTTCCAGGGCTAAGTCCTCGAACACCACATAGGCGACGCCGCGATAGGCCGGCGCTTCGCCCTCGATGGCGGCGATCAGCGGATCGGGCGCCTGGTCCTCGGCCCCCAGGTGGACGCGCATCGTCACGCCCGCCATGTCCATCACCCGCCCGTCGGCCCAGACGCGGCCGATCCCGTCGATCGCCCCCTCGGCCACGGCGACGGCGAACGACAGGCTATAGGCGTAGGACGTCGTCTTCTGGCCCTTGGAGCCGCCGACGCGACCCTCGACCCGCTTCTCGCGAAACCGCGCGGCCCAGATCACCTGGCCGCCGACCCGCGCGCGGCCAAAGACGCACGGCAGGGCCGCGCCCTCGGCGGCGCCGGTCAGCCGCAGCTCAGGAATGCGCGGACCGATCTGTCGCGCGGGCGCCAGAGCCGAGAGCGCGGCCTGGTCGACCGCGGCTCCCAAGGCCGCGCCCGCCACGGCGCCCAGCGGCCCGCCGATCGCCGCGCCGACGCTGGAGAGGATGACTTGGGCCATGGATTGCTCCTCAAGGAAAACGGAAGGCCGCCACCAGCCGCTCGCGCCACCAGCGGCCCAGGGCGCTCTCGACACAGGCCCGGCCCCAATAGGCGTGGATCATGCGATCAGAGCCGGACTGGATTGCGCAGTGCTTGGCCACCGCGCCGGGCGCCATGCGGAAGACGAGGACGTCGCCGGGACGGGCCTCGGACAGCGGAACAGGGATCAGCCAGCGGCCGAACGCCTCGAGCAGCAGCTCACGCTCGCCGAGCTCGGCCCAGTCGGGGCGGTAGGGCGGCGGGGTTTCAGGCTCCGCATCATGGATCGCTCGCCAGACCCCGCGCACCAGGCCCAGGCAGTCGCACCCCGCGCCGAGGGTCGAGGCCTGGTGGCGGTACGGCGTGCCGAGCCAGCGGCGGGCTTCCTGGACGATACCGCAAGCCCCCTCCACCGCCGTTCGGCGGTCCCCCTCCCCCAGAGGGGGAGGAAGGAGATCTTCCTTCCGCCCCCTCTGGGGGCGGAC
>JAYRLX010000328.1:0-4551 GCA_041905125.1 Caulobacter sp.
CAGCCAAACACGCCCTTTTGCCTCCAACCACGCCGACGGCGGGCGGGTGAGCCCAGCAAGCTCAGCCCCGGACCGTCCGAGTATCCCCCTCGAACCTGTCCCCGCTCGATCGCCCCCCGCCGCCACGATGGTCGCTGGCCATGCGCCCTTTCCTCGCGACGAGGTGGGATCAGTATGGAGGTGGTTTCAACGCGGATGATGCAGCGGGGTGTAAAAGTGGGAAGTTGTTGAAATCGCTAGGTTCGATTCCGGATACGCCGAGCATACAGGCGCTCCAATCCCCGTACTTACCCCCTCCGCGCCTGCGGCGCTCCTCCCCCGGAGGGGGAAGAAGGGGCGCGTTTCCTTCCGCCCCCTTTGGGGGCGGACGACCACGCGGAGCGTGGTCAGGTGGGGGCCTGCGGCGTCGGCCGATTAGCGCTGTGAAACCCGTCCCCGCGACGGGAGCCATCCTTACATCTCACGGCGAGACGATCGCAGGGCTGTCCGCTGCAGCCTCCAAGAGATGTAAGGTTCACACCGACCTCGCGAGGTCGGGTGGCGACCTTGGCGGACGCCAACCAGGACCCCTCTCTCTTAGAGAGAGGGATTCCGGCTATTCCCCTCACCGCGTCGTCATATTCCCCGACATGCGCCCGAACACCTCGCGCAGCGCCTCCGCCATCTCGGCCTCGACGCCCACCTGGTCCAGAGCCCGGCCCATGGCGTCGGTCCACTGCCGCGCCAGTTCGGCGTCGATTGGCATCGAGCGGTGCAGCGACATCATGCAGACGCCCGGCCGCGCGGCGAACCAGTCGCGCGGTCCGCCCAGCCAGCCCGTGAGGAACCCCGCCAGCGAGGCGCGCATCGGCGTCAGGTCCGGCGCGTGGATCGCTCGCAGGCGAGCATAGGCCGGGTCGCCGTCCATCAGGTCATAGAACGCGTCGACCACCGCCTGGACGCGGCCCGCGCCGCCGATCTGGTCGAACGGCGTCTCGGCGGCGGCGACGTTTTCGGCGGCCTCGCTCATCACGGCCTCATGTCCCCCGTCTCAACGAACCGCTGGTGCCAGGCGAAGGCCTCCATCAGCAGGGTCGGCGACTGCTGGCCGTAGGAGTCCTGGCGGGCGCGGGCCAGATAGTCCTTCAGGGCCGGGCGATAGTCCGGGTGCGAGCAGTTCTCGATGATGACCTCGGCCCGCTGGCGGGGCGACAGGCCGCGCAGGTCGGCCAGACCCTGTTCGGTGACCAGGATCTGGACGTCCTGGTTGATGTGGTCGACGTGCGGGGTCTTGGGCACGATCGTCGAGATCTTGCCGCCCTTGGCCGTCGAGGGGGCCATGAAGATCGAGACATAGGCGTTGCGGGCGAAGTCGCCGCTGCCGCCGATGCCGTTCTGGATGCGCGAGCCCATCAGGTGGGTCGAGTTCACCGCCCCGTGGATATCGGCCTCGATCATGCCGTTCATGGCGATGCAGCCCAGGCGACGGATCACCTCGGGGTGGTTGCTGATCTCCTGCGGCCGCAGGACGAGGCGATCGCGGAACCGGTGCATGTCGGCGTTCAGGGTCGCGGCGGCCTCGGGGCTCAGCGAGAAGGCGGTGGCCGAGGCGGTCAGCAGCTTGCCGGACTCCATCAGCTCCAGCATCCCGTCCTGCAGCACCTCGGTATAGGCGGTCATCCTGTCGAACGGTCCGTCGACCAGGCCGAACATCACCGCGTTGGCGATGTTGCCCACGCCCGACTGCAGCGGCAGCAGGGAGGCCGGCAGGCGGCCCTTGGCGACCTCGTGACGGAAGAATTCCAGCAGGTGGCCGGCGATGGCCTTGTGGTCCTCGCCCGGGGCGTCGAACGGCAGGTTGCGGTCGGGGGAGTCGGTCTCGACCACCGCGACCACCTTGGACGGGTCGCAGCGGAAATAGGGCTCGCCGATGCGCTGGTCGGGGCGGGTCAGCGGGATCGGCACCCGGTTCGGCGGCAGGGCCGTGCCGTAATAGATGTCGTGCATCCCCTCCAGCGCCGGGTTCTGCCAACGATTGACCTCGAGGATCACCTTCGACGCCCGATCGATCCAGGTCTTGTTGTTGCCGACCGAGGACGAGGGGATCAGCGAGCCGTCGGCGCGGATGCCGCTGACCTCGATGATGGCGGTGTCGAGCGGCCCCAGGAACCCTTGCCACGCCATCGGCGCGACTTGGCTGAGGTGCATGTCGAAATAGTCCATCTCGCCGCGATTGATCTTGTCGCGGGCGATCGGGTCGGAGTTGTAGGGCAGGCGGAACTCGATGCCGTCGGCCTTGGCCAGGGCGCCGTCCAGCTCGGGCCCCGTCGAGGCGCCGGTCCAGACGCGCAGGCGGAACGGGTTTCCGGCCGCGTGCTCGTCCTCGATCCGCTTGGCCAGAGCCAGCGGCACGGCCTTGGGATAGCCCGAGCCGGTGAAGCCGCTCATGCCCACCGTGCTGGAGGGGTCGATCAAGGCGGCGGCGGCTTCGGCCGACATCACCTTGGCTTGCAGGCTTGCGAGGGCGATCCGTCCAGCGCTCATGTCTCTCCTCCAGAAATACGGGGGCAGGCCTTAGCCGATGGCCGGCTCCGCGTCCCTTCCGTAAGAGCCCGGACGCGACGATCCGCCCGCCTCAGCCCTTCCCGCAGGCAGGACAGGCCGGATCCGCCCCGATCCTGACCGTTCGGGTCTCGACCGCCAGGGCGTCGTAGATCAAGAGCTTGCCCGATAGCGGCTCGCCGGCGCCGGTGATCAGCTTGACCGCCTCCAGCGCCATCATCGAACCGATCACCCCGGCCAGGGCGCCGACGACGCCGACGAGGGCGCAGGTCTCGGCGTCCGGCGGGACCTCGGGCACCAGGCAGCGATAGCAGGGCTGGCCGTGGAACACGCCGACCTGCCCGGTCCAGCGGCCCAGGGCCCCGCTGACCAGCGGCTTGCCGTGCGCCAGGCAGGCGTCGCTGACGGCGAAGCGGGTGGCGAAGTCGTCGGTGCCGTCCAGGACGAGGTCGTATTGCTGGACAAGGTCGTTGGCGTTGGCGGGGTCCAGCCAGACAGGGTGAGTCTCGACGGCCACGTGCGGATTGAGGGCCGCCAGATGCGCTTTCGCCGCCTCGACCTTCGGACGGCCGACATCGGCTTCCGCGTACAGCACCTGGCGCTGCAGGTTCGACAGCGACACCGCGTCCGGGTCGACGAGGCCGATCGTCCCCACGCCGGCCGCCGCCAGATAGAGCGCCGCGGGCGCGCCGAGGCCGCCGGCGCCGACCATCAGCACCCTCGCCGCCTTCAGCTTCTGCTGGCCCGGACCGCCCACCTCGCGCAGCACCAGGTGGCGGGCGTAGCGTTCGACCTCGGCTTCGGAAAATCCCAACGCGCTTGACCCTCCGCCTTCGCCTCGCCACATGCGAAGCCATGCAAGGCAACAACTCTACATTTCCAGACTGGCACGGCACGACGATCCTGGCGGTGCGCAAGGACGGCCAGACCGTGATCGCCGGCGACGGACAGGTGTCAATGGGCCCAACCGTCGTCAAGGGCAACGCCCGCAAGGTGCGGCGCCTGGCCGGCGGCAAGGTCGTCGCGGGCTTCGCCGGCGCCACGGCAGACGCCTTCACGCTCATCGAGCGCCTGGAAGCCAAGCTGGAACAGTATCCCGACCAGCTGGCGCGCGCCTGCGTGGACCTGGCCAAGGACTGGCGGACCGACCGCTACCTGCGCCGCCTGGAGGCCATGCTGCTGGTCGCCGACAACACCGCCATCTACACCGTCACCGGCGTCGGCGACGTGCTGGAGCCGGGCGAGAGCGCCGGCGGCGGGGCCGTGGCGGCCATCGGCTCGGGCGGGAACTACGCCCTGGCGGCCGCAAAAGCCCTGATCGACCAGGACCTCACGGCCGAGGAGATCGCCCGCAAGGCCATGGGCATCGCCGCCGAGATCTGTGTCTATACGAACGGTAACCTGACCGTCGAAAGCTTGTAGGCTTTACTCCCGCCGGGAGGACTTCCGCATGCTCAAGACCCTGCTCGGCGTCGGCCTGGCGGCGACGCTCGTCGCCTCGGCCCAAGCCAACCCCAAGCCCGCCCAGACCCCCGCCGCCCAGGTCGAGGCGGCCGAGCGCGCCTTCGCCGCCGACGGCTTGGCGCTGGGGGTGCGGGACTCGTTCCTCAAGCACATGGCCGACGACGCGATCGTGTTCGCGCCGGGTCCGATGAACGCCAGGGCGCTCTACGAGCGGCGTCTCTCCAGCAGGACGCCGAACCTTGAGTGGTGGCCCCAAAGGATTGTCGCGGCCCGATCGGGCGATTTGGCCTTGTCGGTCGGGCCTTGGGCGATCGCCGGCAAGCGCGGCGGCTATTACGCCACGATCTGGCGGCGCGAGCCGGGCGGCGGCTGGAAATGGATCTATGACGGCGGTTCCGCGGCCGACCCCGCGCCGGCTCCAGGCCCCGAAGCCCCAGCCCGCCTCGATGCGCCCGCCAAGACGGGCGAGCCGTCGGCGGCGATCGCCTTCGACAAGGTCCGATCCGGCGAGGCCGCGCTGGCCGAAGCGGCTCAAAGCGACGCGCC
>JAYRLX010000010.1:0-27670 GCA_041905125.1 Caulobacter sp.
CGAACGGACGGGCGGCCTGCAGGTCGACGATGGCGCCCAGCGAGCCTTCCTCGTTCATGGCCGAGGTCGACTTGCGGACCGTGACGCTGTTGAACAGCTCCGAGGCGAAGATCGAGAAGTCGAACTGGCGGCCGCGGTTGGCGCCGCCCGAGCTGTCCTTGCCGCCGGTGCTGGCCAGGGCTTCCAGGCCGTTCAGGCGCACGACGGTGAAGTCGGGGCCGAGGCCGCGGACGGTGATGCTGCGGCCTTCGCCGCCGTCACGGTCGATCGACACGCCCGGCACGCGCTGCAGCGACTCGGCCAGGTTCAGGTCGGGGAAGTCGGCGATGTCCTGCGCCTTGATGACGTCGACGAGGTCGTTCTCACGACGCTTGACGTCCAGGGCGTTGGCCAGCGAGGCGCGGAAGCCGGTGACGACGACGGCCTCGACCTCGTCGGCGGCCGGGGCGGACGCTTGAGCGCCGGCGGCTTGCGCCATCGCGCCGCCCGCCATCATCAGGGTCAGCGCGAGAGCGCCGCCCGAGACGCCGTACTGGAGAGCGCGCGACCGCGCCGTGAAATTCTTGGACATATAGCCTCCTCCCGTGTCGACCATAGGCGCTTGCGCCCCTGTCTGGCCTTTGATCCGCTTCGCGACCTTCCCTCGCGAAACGAGCCCCAGCCGGTAAGTCTTGATTTTTGTTACCGGTGTCAGAAGCCAACCAAGGTTTTTGACACCGGTGGCATAGTGCTAACAAAGCCGAGCTCGCGCCACAAGGCCGCAATGTGGCCACAAGTCGGAGAACGCGACGCGCCGTTGCGTTTCCGACACATAGCGTCGTTCTGGAAGCTTGGGCTTACGCCTCGTCGGGGCGGTAATTGCTGACCTGATACAGGCCCTGCAGCATGGCCTCGCGCTGATCGGCGGGCAGCAGGGCGCCATGCGCGCGCAGCAGGCGAAGGGCGTCGATATGGACGTCCACCGCGTCCCATCGCCAGTGGCCGGCGTCTTCGCAGCTGTCGACCAGCGTGCAGAGCGATACGGCCGCCTTGTCGATCCCGGCATCGGATACGAAGGCGCTAACGTCGATGATCCGCGATCCCAGCACGTAAAGGCTCTCGTACGCTTCTGAGACGCGCTCGGGCGTATCCTTGCCAAACCGGCGCTCGATCTCGGCGATGGCCTCGTCGAGCGCGGCCATGGACGACTCGCGAAGGCTCTCCACGCCGGCCTCGGCGGCGGCGATGGCGTCCTTGGCCATGATCCCGCCGCGCTCCTTGATCATCGCGGTCAGGCGGTTGGTTGGGCGGAACTTGCGGACTTTCATATCTGCACCTTGGCTGGGCGCATCAGGTTTGCGATTTCGTCGTCGGACATGTTGGGCGTCTGCGCCTCGCCCACCTCCGGCGGAAGGTCGTCCTTGCGCCGCCCGTCCGTCCCCGGCGGCGGCCCTTCGTGCTTGAAGCGTCGATCAGGCCCGACATAGGTGTCGCACTCGATAAAGGCGCGATCCTCGCGGGCCACCCAGAAGATGCGTTCCAGCAGCACCTTGGGCGTGATCGGCTTGGCCACCATGAAATTGGCGCCCGCATCGCGGACCTTGAAGATCTGCGAGGTGCGGGTGTGGCCGGTGACCAGGATGACGGGGATATAGCGATTGGTCTCGCCGCCTTCGCGGCGAAGCCACTGGATGAACTCGATGCCGTCCGTCGTCGGCATCTGCACGTCGCTGATGATCAGGTCGAAGGTCTTCGTGCGGACCAGGGTCTGAGCGTCGGCGACGCTTTCCGCGCGCAACAGCTGCTTGACGCCGAAGCCGGAGACGACCTGCGACAGGATGTCGAGCGAGGGACCGTTATCATCCAGTACGAGCACCGTCGCCCGCTCGAGATTGATCCGCGTCGAGGGGAGAAGCGCGTCAGTCATAGGCGCTAGAAAAAGTCGAGTTCGCCGGCGACCGGACGCTCTTCGGTCTGCTCCTCGGCGCGCAGACGCTGGGCCATGTCGGCGAGGCCAAGACCGTTGAGGACCGGCGTGATCGACATGCTCCATTCGCCCGAGGCGTGATGGCCGATCCGTTCGAGAACTTCCGAAAGGCCGTGCAGCCTTTGGCTCAGCTCGTCGAGCGCCTGCAGACGCGCCAGGTTCTCGACCGTGGCGCCGCCATTGGCGAGATCGCCGGCCAGATGCTCGCAGTCCCGGCAGATCGCGGCGGCCGAAGCCAGCTCCACCGCCAGACGCCGCGACAGCTCACTGACCGGCAGATGCTCGGTCGTGTCGGTCGTCGGCGAAGGCAGTGGCGAAGGTTGCATACGGTCAGAACAGATCCACGTCGCCGCTGGAGGCGGCGGGCATCGGGACGGGAGCGGGACGGCGGACGTCCTGCGGCGCATTGTCGACGGCGACCAGGCGCTGGCGCACACGGCCCGAGGCCGGCCAGAACTCGACCCGGCGAGCCGACACGCCGCCCGTGCTGGACGAAACGATCGGAATGCCTTCGTCGCGCAGGAAGCGTTCCGCGAACGCGGAGTTGCTGGCGCCGACGTCCGATAGGCCGTCGAACAGCTTGGCGCCGCCGAAGATCTTGGCTTCCAGCCGCTCGCGGCGGGCGCCCTTCTTCAGCAGTTCGTTGATCAGCAGTTCCATGGCGTAGGCGCCGTAGCGGACCGCGTCCCCGCCGGTCCCGCGGCCGTCGCCGGCGTCAGGAAGCAGGAAGTGGTTCATGCCGCCGACGCCCGACTGCGGATCGCGGATGCAGGCGGCGATGCACGACCCCAGCACCGTGGTCATCACCACGTTGGGATCGGTCGTCACGTGGCTCTCGCCCTGGGTGACGTGAACCTTGATCGCGCGTTCGGTGTCTTCGGGAGGGTTGTGATGCGTCATGTCAGCTGTCCGAACACCTGTTCGATCTTGTCACGCAGTCCCTGGACGGTGAACGGCTTGACGCAATAGTTGTTGACGCCGAACTGCACCGCGCGCTGGACCAGTTCACGGTCCGCGCGGCCGGTCAGCATGACGAAGGCCGTCTGGCGGATCGGCGGGTGCGAACGCACCGCGCGGAGCAACGCCAGACCGTCCATCTTCGGCATATTGAAGTCCGAGATGACGAGGTTCGCCGGCTTGGCCAGGAGGTTCTTCAGAGCCTCCTCGCCATCGGGCGCTTCACGAATATCCTTGAAGCCGATCTGCTGCAGAGCATTGCGGATCAGCGCCCGCATGGTCAGCTGGTCGTCGACGACGAGAACGGAAATGGTGCTTGCTTGGGGCATAGGTTAGCGCCTCGCCGAGGCCAGATCGAGAATGGACTGGCCCATGGAGGACAGGGAAACCTGCTTCTCCACCGCGCCAAGTTCGAAGGCGGCTCTGGGCATGCCGTAGACGACGCAGCTGGACTCGTCCTGACCGAGCGTCCGGGCTCCCGCCTTGCGCATCGCCAGCAGCCCTTGAGCGCCGTCGCGGCCCATGCCGGTCAGGATCACGCCGACAGCCTTGTCCCCCAGCGTCTGGGCGACCGAGTTGAACAGCACGTCCACCGACGGGCGGTGGCCGCTGACCGGGTCGCCTTGGACCAGGCGGCACCGCAGGCCGGCCGAGCGGACGACTTCGAGGTGCGTGGCGCCGCCGGGGGCGACGTAGACCTTGCCGGGCTCCAGCACCGCGCCGTCCGAGGCTTCCGCCACCTTGGCGCCGCTGGCGCGGTCAAGGCGCGCGGCGAAGCTGGCGGTGAAGGTCGCCGGCATGTGCTGGGTGATCACCGTCGGCGGGCAGGTATCCGGGAACTGCTGAACGATCGACAGCAGGGCCTCGACGCCGCCGGTCGACGAACCGATCGCGACCAGGTCGCCCGAAGGCATGTAGTCCTTGCGCGGCGCGCGGGCCGGCGCGGCGTCGGCCTTGGTGCGCACCGAAGCGCGGGCCGCGGTCTTCACCTTGGTGACGATCTCGGCCAGGGCCTCCTGGGTGCCGGTCGCATCGGCCGGCTTGCCCACGCAGTCCACCGCGCCCAGTTCCAGGGCCCGCAGCGTCATTTCCGCGCCGGCCTGGGTCAGGGTCGAGACCATGACCACCGGCATCGGCCGCAGGCGCATGATCTTCTCGAGGAACTCGATGCCGTTCATGTTCGGCATCTCGATGTCGAGGGTGACGACGTCGGGGTTCAGGGCCTTGATCATGCCCCTGGCTTCGAAGGGGTCGCCCGCGCCGCCGACGACCTCGATCTCGGGATCGCGGTTCAGGGCGGCGGAAATCAGGCTCCGCATCGTGGCGGAGTCATCGACGACGAGTACGCGGATCTTAGCCATTAGCGGCCCACCTTTCTGTAGGCGGTTAGACCGCAGCTTTCGAACGCGGTCACGGAAGCGCCAACGCGCTCGGAGTGGCCGACATAGAGTCGGCCGCCAGGGGCGACGAGCGGCGCGAAGCGGCTCCAGACGCGTTCCTGGGTGGGTTCATCGAAGTAGATCACGACATTCCGACAGAAGATGGCGTCGAACGGACCTTTCATAGGCCACGACGGACCGTTGAGATTTAGTTCCCGGAACGCCACGAGGCTGCGGGCGGCCTCGCAAACGCGCCAGGCGCGGCGATCGCTCGGATCGCGCTCGAAGAACTGGCTGCGGGTCGCCGCGGGAATGCCTTCCAGCAGCGCCTCGTCGTAGACGGCCGCCCGGCCGGTCGCCAGCACGTTGGTGTCGATATCCGTGCCGAGGATCCGGATGTCCAGATCGGCGGCGTTTGGCCACACCGACAGCACCGTGAAGGCCATCGAATACGGCTCCTGCCCCGAGGAGCAGGCCGCGGACCAGAGGCGCAGGCGGCGGCCGGCGCGCACTTGGTCGGCCAGCGGCTCCAGCACGTTGACGCGCAGGTCCTCGAAATGGTGCGGCTCGCGGAAGAAGCGCGTGACGTTGGTGGTCAGCGCCCGGAGCATCTCCTGGCTCTCGTCCGCGCCCTTGTCGCTGGCCACGAAGGCGCAGTAGTCGGCGAACGAGCGCAGGCCCAGGGCGCGCAGGCGCTTGGCCAGACGGGAGTAGACCAGCGTCGCCTTGCTGTCGGGCAGGCTGATGCCCGCCAGATCGTACAGCAGCGCGGCTATGCGCTTGAAGTCCTGATTGGTGAAGGCGAACTCGCCATCGACGATGGCGTCTCGCTCGGTAAGAGCTGCAGCGGTCATCAGGCGGCCATCGCCTCCCGTTCCGGCAGGATGCGGTCCAGCGAGATCTCGCTGATCATCCGGCCCTCGATGGAGATAATGCCCCGCACGAAGCTGCGAACCGCGTCACAGGCCACGTCGGGCGTCGGTTGGATCATGTCATCGTTGACCGACAGGATGTCGGACACCGCGTCGACCAGCAGGCCGACCGTGCGGTCGCCCGCCTTGACCACGATGAAGACGCTGCGGACGGTCGGCTCCAGCACCGGCATGCCCAGGCGGCAAGCCAGGTCCATGATCGGCAGGACGGCCCCGCGAAGGTTGATCACCCCGCGCATGTAGCCGGGCGACTGAGGAAGGGTGGTCGCCGGGCTCCAGCCGCGGATTTCGCGGACGGCCATGATGTCCACGCAGTACTCCTGGTCCCCCACGCGGAAGGAGATCAGTTCGCGGCGGTCAGCGCCGATGGCGGTGGCATGTTCTTCCATGACTTACTCCGCGGCGATGAGGGTGGGCTCGGTGGGACGAGGCGCGCCGCCTTCACGGCGACGCAGGTTGATCGTGGCGTCGACATCGAGGATCAGGGCCACGCGGCCGTCACCCAGGATGGTCGCGGCGGCCACGCCCTCGACCTGCTGATAGTTCTGCTCGAGCGACTTGATGACCACCTGGCGCTGGCCGTGGATGGCGTCGGCGACCAGGGCCGCGCGCGAACCATCCTCGCCCTCGACCAGCAGCACGACGCCATCGGTCGGCGGCGGGCTCTCGTCGCGGTAGCCGAGCGTCAGGCCGACATCGATCAGCGGCACGAAGCTGTCGCGGACGGCCAGCACCGAGCCGACAGGGCCCAGCGGACGAACCTCTTCCGGCTTCGGACGCAGGCTTTCGACGATGGCGGCCAGCGGCACGACCAGGGTCTCGCCGGCAACGTCGACCACCATGCCGTCCAGGACGGCCAGGGTCAGCGGCAGGCTGAGCGTGAAGGTCGAGCCCTGGCCCGGGCGCGAGGTGATCGAGATCCGGCCGCCCAGGGCCTGGACCGAGCGCTTCACCACGTCCATGCCGACGCCGCGGCCCGACACGTCCGAGATCTTGTCGGCGGTCGAGAAGCCCGGGAGGAAGATCAGGTTGTCGATTTCTTCGTCGGTCAGCTGCAGGTCGGGCGCGATCAGGCCCTTCTTGACCGCGATCGAGAAGACGCGCTCGCGGTTGATGCCCTTGCCGTCGTCCGAGACCTCGATGACGATCCGGCCGCTGCGGTGCAGCGCGGCCAGGCGGACCATGCCTTCGGGGTTCTTGCCGGCGGCCTTGCGCTCATCGGGGCTTTCCAGCCCGTGGTCGATGGCGTTGCGCAGCATATGGGTGATCGGTTCGGCCAGACGCTCGATGACCGTCTTGTCGACCTCGGTGTTCTCGCCGTCCATCACCAGGCGGGCCTGCTTGCCCGTCATGTTGGCGACTTCGCGGACCAGACGCGGCATGCGCTGGAACACCGACTTCACCGGCTGGGCGCGGATGGCCATGACGCTGTCCTGGATCTCGCGCGTCAGCTGTTCCAGCTCGTCGAGGCCCATGGCCAGGTTGGAGGACGGGGCGATGCCGTATTCGCCGACGCGCTGCGCCAGCATGGCCTGGGTGATGACCAGCTCGCCGACGAGGTCGATCAGGCGGTCGATACGCTCGGGATCGACGCGGATGACCGATTGGCCAGGGCCGGGCACTTCGACCTGGGCGGCCTTGGCGGGCGCGGCGGCGGGCGCGGCCGGCGCCGCGGCCTTCGGAGCCTCGGCGACAGGAGCGGGCGCGGGAGCCGGCGCGGGCGCTTCGGCCACGACGGGCTCCGGCGCCGGAGCGGGCGCTTCGGCCACGACGGGCTCTGGCGCCGGGGCGGGCGCATGGACCTCGGCGGCCGAGGGCTCGGTGGCGCTGATCAGCGCGGCGAGCTGCTCGACCGTGGCCTCGCCGCGGATGATGTCGAGATCGCAGTCGCCGTCCACGAATTCGAAGACCTCGCGGATCGCGGCCTCGTCTTCCTCGGTCTCGACGCGGACGTTCCAGGTGACGTAGGCCGCTTCCGGGTCCAGCTCGTCCAGCTCGGGGAGATGGCGGTCGTCCAAGGTGGCCTTGATCGGGCCAAGGCGGCTCAGCTCACGCAGCAGCAGAGCCGTCTCGTTGGCCTTGCGATAAAGGTCCGACTTCGGACGGATCGACACCGTCCAGACATTCTCGGGCGCCATTTCGGCGTCGGCCTGCTGGGCCTCCACCGTGATGGTCTGCGGCACGAAAACGAACCCGAGATCGTCATCGTCCATGGCGTCGTCGTCCGCGGGCGCGGCGGCGGCCGGGGCGGCGGCGGCTTCGACAGGCGCTTCGGCGACGGGAGCCTCGGCGACCGGCGCGGCGGCGGGCGCGGGGCTCGCGTTCGGGTCGGTCCAATGCTCCAGCTCGGTCGCCATGGCGGCCGAGGCGGCCATGTCGACATCGCCCAGGCCGCGGGCGGCGCTGACGTGGTCGGCGAGGATGTCGGAGGCGCGCAGCAGGACGGCGGCCAGTTCGATCGTGCTGGGCACGGCGCCGGAGCGCACGGCGTCCAGCAGCGTCTCGAACACGTGGGCGAAGCGCACCAGCGGCTCAAGGCCGAAGGCGCCGGCGCCGCCCTTGATCGAGTGGACGGCGCGGAACACGGCGTTGACCGTCTCGAGGTCGCCGGACCCTTCCTGCATGGCCAGGAGACCGCCTTCGAGGTCGGCGAGAAGCTCCTCGCATTCCTGGAAGAAAGTGACCTTGATGGCCTCTAGCTCGTCCATTTCCCGTACGTCCTAATTCGCGTCTAGCAACGGGTAGTCAAATCAAAGCGGCGGATTACTCGCCCGATCAGGCGGCGACGCGGCGGATGGCGTCGACCAGCTTTTCGGGATTGAAGGGCTTCACGATCCAGCCCGTGGCGCCGGCCTCGCGGGCCCGCTGCTTCTTGGCCGGGTCGCTTTCCGTGGTCAGGACCAGGATCGGGATGGCGCGATAGTCGTCGTCGACGCGCACCGCCTCGATGAAGCCGAAGCCGTCCAGCTTGGGCATGTTGATGTCCGTGATGATCACGTCAGGACGGTGGGCCGAGAGGACCTCGAGCCCATGCTCGCCATCGACGGCCTCGACCACGTTGAAGCCCGCGCCGGCCAAAGCCATGCGCAGCATGTCCCTCATGGTGCGGGAGTCATCGACCGTAAGAACCGTCTGCGTCACGATTCAGCTCCTTGGAATTCCGCCGACAGGAGCGCCGTTTCGGCGCCAAACAGACGGGTGGTTTCTACGAAGGCCTCGGAAGGCCCCTTGATGGAAAAGGGTTGACCGTCATGGTCCCAGGCCTTGCGGGCCGCCAGGAGGACCTGCAGGCACAGGCCGCCGAAGCGGCGCACCTGGTCGGCCTCGATCTCGATCGGGGCGCCGCGGCGCTCCAGGAGCGCGGCCTTCAGAGGGGCCGCGGCCTTCAGGTCCAGATTTTCAGGCAGCGCAATGGCGGCCATTAGAATTCCTCCCAACCTTCCGTGACGGGGGCTTGAGCGACCGCCGCCGAACCGCTGCTCCGGCCCGGACGGGCGAAGGTGTTCAGACGGGCCTGCTGCTCGGCCACCGGGTTGCGCGCCGGAGCGTGCTGAGTCGCGTCGGCGGGGGCCGGGCGCGAGTAGGACGAGGCGGCCGCGCCCACTTGGAAGCGGGCCATCAGGCGAACCAGCTCGGCGGTCTCGCCCTTCAGCGAGTGCGTCGCGGCGGTCGACTGCTCGACCATGGCGGCGTTCTGCTGAGTGACTTGGTCCATCTGGTTCACGGCCGTGTTGACTTCGTTCAGACCGGTCGCCTGCTCCGCGGCGGAGGCCGCGATTTCGGTGACCAGGGCGTCGATCTCACCAACCTTCGCCACGATACGCTGCAGCGCTTCGCCGGTCTGGCCGACCAGGCTGACGCCTTGGCTGACCTGCTGGGTCGACGAGGAGATCAGGGTCTTGATCTCCTTGGCGGCCTCGGCCGAACGTTGGGCCAGAGCGCGAACTTCCTGAGCCACGACGGCGAAGCCGCGACCCGCTTCGCCCGCCCGCGCGGCTTCGACGCCGGCGTTCAGGGCCAGAAGGTTGGTCTGGAAGGCGATCTCGTCGATCACGCCGATGATCTGGCTGATCTGGCCCGAGCTCTTCTCGATCTCCCCCATGGCGGAGACTGCCTGATGCACAACCTGGCCGGAATGCGTCGCTTCGCCACGGGTGGTGGAGACAACGTCCGAAGCCTGGCGCGCGCCGGAGGCCGTGCGACGAACAGTCGCGGTCAGCTGATCCAGGGCGGCGGCGGTTTCTTCCAGGCTGGCGGCCTGTTGCTCGGTGCGGCGCGACAGGTCGTCGGATGCGTGGGCGATCTCGTCGGCGCCAGTGCGCAGGCCGTCGGTCGAGGCGGCGATGACCTTCATCGTCTCCTGCAGCGAGCCCATGGCGGCGTTGAAGTCGTCCTTCAGCTTGCGATAGTCGCCGGGGAATTCGGCGCTGACGCGGAAGGTCAGGTCGCCCGAGGCCAGCTTCTCGAGGCCCTCGGCCAGGCTGGTGACGACCAGAGCGCTTTCCTGAGCGGCGGCGGCGGCGGCGGCTTCCTTGGCGCGGCGTTCGTCCGCGGTCAGGGCGGCCGACTTCTCCTGCTCGGCGCGCAGTTGCTCAAGATGCAGCTGGTTGTCGCGGAAGACCTTCAGGGCCGACACGATGGCGCCCAGTTCGTCGCCGCGCGTCATCTTTTCCAGGTCGATGCTGTTGTCGCCCTTGGAGAGCTTGTCGGTGGCGCCGGCGATGTCGTTGATCGACTTGCGGGTCGTCATCACGGTCAGGAACGCCAGCGCGCCGACGGCGGCCAGGGTGACCAGCGACAGAATGATGGTGACGCTCATCGCGGCGGTGGCTTCGGCCTGACGCTTGGCGGTTTCCTTGGCGACGCGCGTATTGGCCGCGGCGACCACCTGGTCGAGGATGCCCGTCATCTTGGCGTATTGTTCTTCGAACGGGGCGATGAAGCCGACAGCCATGTTGAAGTCGACGCCGATCATGCCGCTGACCGTGTCGATGGCGCTGTGGCACTCGTCGAGCGACTTGATCAGTTCATTGATCTTGGGCTGTTCGGCCGCCGGCAGCTTGGCCTTCAGCGAGACCAGCTCCTTCTTGACCGCGTCCGTCTCGGTCAGGATCGCCGCCATGCGGGCGTCGTTCTTGGCCAGGTCGATGTTGCCCGCCTTGTGGGTCAAGACGGTGTAGAGTTCGCCATTGATGTTCGAGATGCGCTTGGAGATCTTCTGGATCTCCATGTTCTGGCGCATGTCGCTCTCGACGACCTGCTTCAGCGCAGCCGACTGGCTCTTCTGAACAATAATGGCTCCGCCGGCCATCAGGGCCAGCATGAGCAGCGCGAAAGCCGGCGCGAAGCCGATCTTAATGATCAACGGCAGATCGACGAGACGAAGGCGTTTCATCGTAGGTCCCCTCCAACCAGCGGCCCGTGCCCACGGGTCGCCAAACTGAAGGGAGATAATCCAGATAGAGTCCTAACAGACTCTGACTTGGTTAAAAGGAATTCGAGATAAATACGCCCGAAAGCCTCGAAATGGGCGTTTGGTCGCAGCGTCCGCGAGCGGGATTCTAAGGAGTATCCCAACTAGCAAAGGCTCTTGGCGCTCCGGCCGCCATGGTTACCTGGAAGTAAATCTCGAATATTCTTACGCGACTTAGAATATATTAACTGCCTTCTGAGAGTCTGCTCCTGCGTCCAGTTGGCGCATCGTCCACAGGACGTAGAAACACTACTAGGAGCAGCGGGATGAAATATCCGATCGCTATTGCCGCGGGAATCGCCGGCAGCTTTTTCGTGGCTCAGGCCGCTTCGGCCGCGGGTGGTTTCGAAGACCAGATGGGCCGCTGCCTGCAGCAGTTCGCGAACACCCGCGACGCGGCTCAGGTGATGCTGGAATGCAACGCCGCTGACGGCAAGCTGTCGGACTGCAAGGTCGTCGACAACAGCGCCGCCGGCAAGGGTTTCGACAAGGCCGCCATGTGCATCGCTGAAAAGCTGCCGATGGGCGCCAAGACCGGCACCGTGAAGGTTCCTTTCCGCTTCCCGGGCGGCGCGTAAGCGTAGCCGAGTTGGCGAGAGACGCCTTAGTCCTCGCCACAAGCCGGAAATCAGAACGCCCTCGCCGATCGCTCGGCGAGGGCGTCTTATTGTGCGCTGACCAGAGCGGAGCGGGTGGGAGCCCTTCCGCGCCGGCGGGGCGCTCCCTCTAGAATTCTTCCCACTCGTTGTTGACGGCCACCGCCGCCCCGCCGCGCGAGACAGGAGCCGACGCGCCTGGGCGGCTGGCCGGACGCGGAGCGGGTGCGGCGCGCGGCGCGGGCGCTGGGGCTTGCGCGGCTGGAGCCGCGGCGCGGCCCGAGATCGAGAACGTCGCCACCTGACGGGCCAACTCCGCCGTCTGGCTCTTCAGCGAATGCGTGGCGGCCGTCGTTTCCTCGACCATCGCGGCGTTCTGTTGCGTCACCTGGTCCATCTGGTTGACGGCCGTGTTCACCTCCGAAAGCCCGCGCGCCTGATCCTGGGACGAGGCCGAGATCTGGATGATCAGCTCGTCGATCTCGGCCACCTTGCCGACGATGCCTTTCAGAGCATCGCCCGTCTGGCCCACCAGCCCCACGCCGGCCTCGACCTGCTTGGTCGAGGCGCCGATCAGGGCCTTGATCTCCTTGGCGGCCTCAGCTGAACGCTGGGCCAGGGCCCGCACTTCCTGCGCCACCACCGCGAAGCCCTTGCCGGCTTCACCGGCGCGCGCGGCTTCGACGCCGGCGTTCAAGGCGAGCAGATTGGTCTGGAAGGCGATCTCGTCGATCACCCCGATGATGTTGCCGATCTCGCGCGAGCTGGTCTCGATCTCGCCCATGGCCGCGACGGCCTGATCGACCACGATCCCCGAGCGTTCGGCCTCGGACTTGGCGCCGGCGACCACGTCCTGCGCCTGCTTGGCCCCGTCGGCGGCCCGGCGAACGGTCTGGGTGATCTCGTCCAGCGCGGCGGCGGTCTCTTCCAGGCTGGCGGCCTGCTGCTCGGTGCGGCGCGCCAGATCGTCGGCGGCGATGCTGATCTCCTCGGTGCCCGAACGGATGCCGTCCGTCGCCGCGCTGACGCCGCCCATGGCCTGATCCAGCAGGGTGACCGCGTGATTGAAGTCGTCCTTCAGCTTCTGGAAATCCGGCTTTACGGCGATGTCCAGCCGGGCTCGCAGGTCGCCCCGCGCCAGACGGTCGAGCGACTCGCCGAGGGCCGCCACCATCTGCGCCTGGCAGGCCTGGCTTTCCTGACGCTCGGCTTCCAGCCGCTGACGCTCCTTGTCGATGGTCTCGAGATAGATCGAGATGGCGAAGTCCATGTCCAGCAACACGGCCTTCATCAGGGCGCTGAGCGCCTCGCCGGCCTCGGCCGCGCCGCCCTTGCTCATGAAGCCCTTTGGCCAGACCGACTCCAGGACCGAGCGGATCAGATGGTCGCTGACCACCGCGTAGCCGCCGATATACCAGCGTGGCTCAAGGCCGATGCGGGCGTGGGTCTCGCCGATGGCGCGAACGGCCCGGACATAGTCCTCGCTGAACTCCGCCTGGGCGATTCCAGCCCAATGGCTCTGCTGGCGCGCGCTGGCGGCCGCCATATGCTGGTCGTCCTTGAAGAACTTCCGCGTCTCGGGCGTCGCCGCCACCTTGGCGTAGAAGCTCGCCAAGGCCGGTCCGATCGCCTTGGCGATGACAGGCCTCAGATCGCGCAAGGCGTCCCGCGCCCTGCCATCGATCCCCATGAACGCCACTCGCTCGTTGATCGCGTAATCGTGGCTCATCGCCGCTTATCCACTTGCTGGGTGAAGCGGAAAGGCTCGCGGTGGCGTGCTTAATGGCGCCTTAAATATACCCGCCAGACGTGCGTCAGCTTGCCGCGCTCGCCGCAGCCCAAAACCCGAAGCGGGGACCCAAGTTCCGCGCTCGCCAAGGCAGGCTTGGCAACGATTCCAGCGGTCTCCATGCGGCGGGCCGTCGCAGGCTTGGCGGCGTGTGGCCTGTGACAAACCGCCACGCGTCCGAAACGGCTCAGCCGCCCTGCTTGATCGTCTCGCGCGCCACGATCAGCTGCTGGATCTGGGTGGTGCCCTCGTAGATCCGGAAGATCCGGACGTCGCGATAGAGGCGCTCGATTCCATAGTCGGCGACATAGCCGGCGCCGCCGAAGATCTGCACCGCGCGGTCGGCGACCCTGCCGACCATCTCGGAGGCGAACAACTTGCTGGCCGCCGCCTCCAGCGTCACGCCGACGCCGGCGTCGCGCTTGCGGGCGGTCTCCAGCACCAGGGCCCGCGCCGCCAGCGCCTCGGTCTTGCTATCGGCGATCATCGCCTGGATCAGCTGGAAGTTGGCGATCGGCTGGCCGAACTGCTTGCGCTCAGACGCATAGGCCACGCAGTCGGCGATCAGCCGCTCGGCCACCCCGACGCAGACGGCGGCGATGTGCAGGCGGCCGCGATCCAGCACCTGCATGGCGACCTTGAAGCCCTCGCCTTCCGCGCCCAGCCGGTTCTCGACCGGCACCCGCACGTTGTCGAAGGTGACGTCGTGGATGTGAGCGCCCTGCTGGCCCATCTTCTTCTCGGGCTTGCTGACCGAAAGGCCGGGCAGGTCGCGCGGCACGAGGAAGGCCGAAACCCCGCCGCCGCCCTTCACGTCGGGATTGGTGCGGGCCATCACCGTGAACAGCGAGGCCTTGCCGGCGTTGGTGATGTAGCGCTTGGAGCCATTCAGGACATAGGCGTCGCCGTCCAGCGTGGCGCGGGTCTGCACGGCGCCGCTGTCGGAGCCGGCCTCGGGCTCGGTCAGGGCGAAGGACGTCACCACCTCGCCAGACGCGACCCCCGGCAGCCACTTGGCTTTCTGGGCGTCGTCGCCAAACATGACCAGGCCCTGGCTGCCGATGCCGACATTGGTGCCGAACACCGAGCGGAAGGCCGGAGAGGCGCGGCCCAGCTCGATGGCCACCAGCGTCTCGTCCTCCATCCCCAGGCCCAGGCCGCCATATTCCTCCGGGATCGAGAGGCCAAAGAGACCGAGGGCCTTCATCTCCTCGACGATATCGGCGGGAACGGCGTCGTCCTCGGCGACCTTGGCCTCGATCGGTCGCAGCCGTTCGGCGACGAAGCGGGCGACCGTATCGATCAGCTGCTCGCGGGTCTCGAGATCGAGGGCCATGCGCGTTCTCCCATTGTCCTGCCCCCTCGCTGATCGCGAGAGGAGGCGTCAAACACTTGTTTTGATCAGGACTGTAACGATGGCCCTCGAGAATGGAAGCCTTCCCCTACGCGCTCTTCGAGGCCCTCTCCGCCTGGGCCAGGACGCTCTTGCGCACGCCATAGGCCAGATAGATCACCGCGCCGATCAGGTGGGCGTAGAGGAAGTAGACCTGCGTCTTCACCGGTAGGCTGATGAACAGATACAGGCATCCCAGGATGCCGGCCGGGGCCACGACCTGCCAGATCGGCGTCGAGAAGACGCGCGGACGATCGGGCTCACGCAGGCGCAGCAGGATCACCGAGGCGCCCACGGCGATGAACGCCCACAGGGTGCCGGCGTTGGCCAGCTCGGCGATGTCCTTCAGCGACAGCAAGCCCGACAGCACGGCCGACAGGGCGCCGGTCAGCAGCGTCATTAGCACGGGGGTGCCGGTCTTGGCGTTCACCCGCGACAGGGCGCGCGGCAGCAGGCCGTCACGCGCCATGACGAAGAAGATCCGGCTCTGGCCGTACATGAAGGCCAGGATCACGGTCGGCAGGGCGATCACCGCCGCCAGGGCTACCAGCTGGGCGACCTTGGGGTGGCTCAGGCTCTCCAGGATGAAGACCAGCGGCGCCTCGCTCTTGGAGAACACCTCGGCGCGCGAGGCCCCGATCGCGACGGCGGCGACGATCATGTAGATCGCCGTGCAGGCGGCCATCGAGCCGACGATGCCGATGGTCAGGTCGCGCTTGGGGTTCTTGGTCTCCTCGGCGGCCGTCGAGACCGCGTCGAAGCCGTAGAAGGCGAAGAAGATCAGGCTGGCCGCGGCCATGACCCCGATCTTCGCGGCGTCGGGCGCGGCGCCGGGCGGCAGGTGCGCCGAAAAGCCGTTGGGCATGAACGGCGTGAAGTGGCCGGCGTCGAAGGCCGGCAGGCACAGCGCCACGAAGATCGCCAGGGCGATGATCTTCACGAACACCAGGACCATGTTGACCGTCGCGCTTTCGCGGGTCCCGAGGGCCAGCAGACCCGCCACCGCCATGGAGATGATCACGGCCGGCAGGTTGACGACGCCGTGACGTCCTCCAGCCAGCTCCACATGAGGACCGGCCAGCAGGTAGTCCGGGAAGCCAGCGGCGTGGAACAGGCCCGTCGCGTGGGCCGACCAGCCGACGGCGACGGCCGCGCAAACCAGGGTGTATTCCAGGATCAGGCTCCAGCCGACGAACCAGGCCACCGGTTCGCCCATGGCCGCGTAGCTGTAGGTGTAGGCGCTGCCCGCCGCCGGCATCAGGGTCGACAGCTCGGCGTAGCACAGCGCCGCGCAGGCGCAGACCGCCCCGGCGATCAGGAAGGACAGGATCACGCCCGGCCCGGCCAGGCCCGCCCCGACGCCGGTCAGGGTGTAGATGCCGGTGCCGACGATGGCGCCGACGCCCAGGGCCACCAGGTGAGGCCAGCTCAGGGTCTTCTTCAGCTGATGGCTGTCCGCGTGTCCCGCGGTGATCGTGTCGATGGCCTTTCGGCGCGTCCAGAAGCTCACTTGGGGTCCCTCCGACTCATGGACGCGACCATGGAGTCGGTTTCGTGCTCCGCCAAGCCTTGATCTTTAGAAGAATATTCTCGTCAGCGCGTAGGCCAGAACCGCGACCGCCACTGTGACCGTTCCCAGCATCACCGCCAGGCGCGGCTTGACCTGCAGCAAGGCCTTGGGGCCGAGCTTGGCCGAGATCGCGCCGACCCCGGCCAGCAGCAGGAAGCTGGAGCAGGCCGCCAAGGTCGAGACCAGGGCGGGCGGGATCAGGTTCAGACCGCGCGCGACGGCCAGGGCGGCAAAGCCGATCACGAAGGCCGGCGGCGCTTGCAGGCCCGAAACGCGGCCGCCTTCGGGGCTGCGGGTCAGAGCCAGGCCGATCAGCACGACCGCCGGGCCCAGCCAGACGATCCGAGCCAGCTTGGCCAGGGCCGCGGTGCTGGCGGTCTCCGGCGAAACCGACGCCCCGGCGCCGGCCACCTGGGCGACGTCATGGATGGAAAGGCCGAAGAAGACGCCGGCCTGGTGCGCGGTCAGGCCCAGGGCGTGGGCCAGCGGCGGATAGGCCAGCATGGCGACCGTGGAGAGCAGGTTCACCCCGACGATGACGAGGGCGGTCGTGCGCTGGTTCGCCGGACTGGCCGGCGCGGCCTGCGAGGCGGCCAGGGCGGCGGACGCGCCGCAGATCGAGCAGGCGGCCGCGGCGATCAAGGCTTCGGCGAAGGGCAGGCCCAGCGCCAGACCCGCGGCCGCGCCAATGGCGAGTCCGCCGAGGACCACGACGCCGCTGGCCAGGATGGCGGGACCGCCCAGGGCGGCGAACTCGGCCCAGCTGATCTGGGCCCCCATCATGGCGACGCCCAGGCGCAGGCCAGGCTTGGCGAAGATGTCGAGACCGGCGCCGAGCTGGGCTTGCAGGCCCAGGGCGCCGAGCATCATGCCCAGAACCACCGCGATCAGCGGCGCGGGCGCGTGCAGCGACTGGGAAAGCAGCTTGGCGAGGATGGCCAGGCCGAGGCCGGCCGCCAGCCCCGGCGCCAGCTTGCCGGCGCTGAGACGCAGGGCGGAGGTGGTCATCCGCGGACGGTCTCGCCCGTGATCGGCGCGGCGGCGAAATGGGCGTCGGCGCGGGCGCAGCGGCTGGAGAGGCGCTCGTTCAGCTGACGCACCGTGCGGCTGCCCGTCCGCTCGAAGGCGAACGGCAGAAGACCGTGGACGAGGCAGGCGAGACCGGCGCCGATCAGGGTGAAGCCGAAGCTCCACGCCATGCCCATGTGCTGACCATAGGTTTCGCCGACCGAACGGGGGTGACGGGTAAAGGACGCCAGCATCGAGACCTCGCGACTGCAGAGGCGCTCTAGGATGGTGAGGATTCGGGGAAAGGCATTACTGGATTACGCGCCAAACGGGGCGTAGAGAGAATTCCATTCTCGATCAACGCGGAATGCGGAGATGATTGATCTCGATCATATCGATCGGCGGCTGCTGGCGATCCTGCAGGAGGACGCCACGGTCCCGATCGCCGACCTCGCCGAGCGGGTCGGTCTGACTCAGACGCCGTGCTGGAAACGGATCAAGCGCCTGCAGGACGCCGGCGTGATCACGGCGCGTGTCGCCCTGCTGGACCGCGAGGCCCTGGACCTGCCGCTGACTGTCTTCGTGGCCGTGAAGACCGGTCGCCACGACGAAGAGTGGCTGAAGCTGTTCGCCGAAGGGGCGAAGGCCCTGCCCGAGGTGATCGAGTTCTACCGGATGAGCGGCGAAGTCGATTACCTGCTGAAGGTCGTGGTCAAGGACATCGCCGCCTATGACCGCTTCTACAAGCGCCTGATCGCCACCGCGCCGCTCAGCGATGTGTCGTCCAGCTTCGCGATGGAGCAGATCAAGTTCACCACCGCCCTCCCCGTCGCGCCGACCTGAAGCTTGTCTTGAGCCTGTCATCGACCGGGTTCTACTAGGCGCGACTTTGGATGGAGACGGCTCATGGACGCGACGCGGCGCGGACTTCTGATCGGTGGCGCGGCCCTGGCGCCCGGCATGGCCCCTAGCCTCTCTATGGCCGCCGAGACCTCGGTGGACCCGACCGCGCCACCTGCGATCAAGGCGCACCTCGGCGTCACCGAGAACCCGTTCGGTCCTTCCCCCGCCGCCCGCAAGGCCGCCGCCAAGGCTCTCGCCGAGGCGCCCTATTACGGCTGGGAGCTTGAGCCGCCCCTGGTCAAGCTGATCGCCGCGCGCGACGGCCTCCAGCCCGATCAGGTCGGCCTGTGCAACGGCTCGCTGGAGGCGCTGTCGCTGCTGTCGACGGCCTTCTCCAAGGCGGGACCGGTGGTCTCCCCGCAACCCAGCTACGCCACGCCTCTGCTCTACGCCCAGCGCCAGGGCGCCAGCCTGGAGTGGGTCCAGCTCGCCGCCGACCAGCAGATCGACCTGCCGGCCCTGGCCGAACGCGCCAAGGCCGTGAAGGCCGGCTGCGTGTATGTCTGCAATCCCAACAATCCGACCGGCCTGCTGCTGGACGCCGACGCCCTGCGCGCGTTCTGCGTCGAGGTGTCCAAGACCTGTCCGGTGATCGTCGACGAGGCCTATATCGAGATCAGCCCGGATCCCGTCCGCAACTCGATGATCGACCTGGTCCGCGCCGGCCACGACGTGATCGTCGCCCGCACCTTCTCCAAGGTCTACGGCATGGCCGGCCTGCGGGTCGGCTTCATCGCCGCGCGGGCCGATCGCGTCCGGACGCTGAAGAGCCTGATCCCGACGCACAAGGGCCGCCCGGGCCTCGCCGCGGCGACCGCCTGCTATGGCGACCAGGCCTATCTCGCCGGCGCCAAGGCCTATCTCGAAGGCTGCCGAAAGAAGATCTACGCGATCTGCGACGCCAACGGCCTCAAATACCTGCCGTCGTACGGCACCTACGTCTTCGTCGACTGCGGCAAGCCGAACCTGGCGTTCCAGAAGACGCTGGCCTCGCTGGGCGTGGAAGTCCGGGTGTTCGACAGCCCGCGCCACCCGACCTGGATCCGCGTCGGCACGGCCAGTCCGGCCGAACTGGATTATTTCGCCAGCGTGCTGCCGAAGGCGTTGAAGGCCTAGGCGACGGCCAGGGTCCGCGCAGGCTCGGAGACCACGTCGTGCTCGTCCGGCCATGTCGTGCGGCGGGCCAGACCGGGAGTCAGGAACAGGACCGGCAGCTTCCAGGCGATCAGCTCGCCGTGGACGAAGCTGTCGACGAGCTTCGCCCAGGCGTTGGTCTGGCGCCAGCCATGGTCGGCCAGCCACCCGTCATAGGGCGCCCAGTGGCTGGGCTCGTCCCGCTCGATGATCCGGAAGATCTTGGTCAGTTGCGCATCCTCGCGGACCGCCCGGTTGCGCAGAAGGATCTCGACCTGGCGGTAGCCGCGCTTCTCGGTCAGGGAGATGATCCGGCACAGGCGCCCGAACAGGTGCTCGCGGCCGATGAAGGCGACCTCCAACGCGTCGATCGGCGAGCCGAACATGATTTCGACGAAGCGGTCGATGTGACCGACGGCGCGGTCGAGATCCAAGGGCATGACGCCTCGGCGCTCGAACCAGCGGCGGAACATCAGGTAGTGCTTCCGCTCATCGGCGCGGTGTTTCTCGACCAGATCGATCAACGCCTGATCGTCGGGCCAGCTCTGCCGGATCGCGGCCAGCATGCGGTCTATCGCGGTGTAACCGCGGTGCTCGTTGTAGATGTAGATGGAGCCCAGCAGGTCCAGATACCGGCGTCGGAACGCGTCACCCATGGCCATCGCCCACTTGCTGCGGTGTCGCGATGGTCGCCGCTAACCTCGGCCGAAACGGCCCGCAGGACAGGTTTGTTCCGGAGACGGCCCTATTCGGGCCAGAGGTCCTGGATGTCGCCCTTGCGGTTCAGCATGTGCGTGGCGCGCTTGATCACCGCCAGCAGGCGGTCCTTACGGCCTTCCTTGTCGTAGGTCAGGGTCGTGCGGGCCAGCCCCTCCAGCATGAAGCGGGCGAGGTCGCGGCTGGCCTGGAAGCGCGGGCCGGCGCCGGCGTGCAGGATCTTCAGGAAGTGGTCGCCGGCCTGGGCGCGGTCGAACTCGGCCTGGGCGGGGGTCAGCAGCGCCTGGATGGCCGGATCGGTGCGGCCGGCGGCCTCCAGCTCAGCGAAGGCCTGGAACGGCGTGCTGTGCAGCAGGTCCCAGTAGCTGTCGATCGCGTGCTCGGTGACGTCCGCGCCGGGCGGCAGGCTGTCGGCGGCGGCGCGGAACAGGGTCGAGCGCTCGGCCTGGATGTGGGCGACGGCGGCCTCGACCAGGGCTTCGCGGGTCGGGAAGTGGTACAGCATCGCCCCGCGCGTCAGGCCCGCGGCGTCGGCGATCGCCGGATTGGTGGCCGCGTGATAGCCGATCTCGGCGAACAGATGCATCGCGCAGTCCAGAATCCGCGCACGCGTCTTCTGCGACTTGGGGGTGTCCTTGGCGAGGCGGGCGGCGTCCATCGGCGTGATCTAGTGCGGGCGATGCTGCGCCGCAACAGGCAGGACAAGCCCGTGCCCGCAAAGGCCTAGCTTGAGCGCCCAGATTTTTGACAAATGCGCCGAAACTGGTCAATCGGCGGGCTGACCCTGCGTAGCCCGGCCTGGTCCGGATCAGCCCGACAGACCTGCCCGCTTCATCAAAGCGACATGCAATCAGCTTAATCGCCTGCCGTTGGCCGCCGTCGCGCCGATCCGGGGACGGAGCGATCTTGCGGCGCCAAACGGGGGTACGACCATGAGCGCCGACGTCGCCGTCCGCCGCTATCGTTCCGTCTTCATCAGCGACCTGCACCTGGGCACGCGGGGGTGCCAGGCCGAGCTGCTGCTGGACTTCATCCGCCACATCGAGTGCGACAAGCTCTATCTCGTGGGTGACATCATCGACGGCTGGAAGCTGCGCAGCGGCTGGTTCTGGCCTCAGGCCCACAACGACGTGGTCCAGAAGATCCTGCGCATGGCCCGCAAGGGCACCGAGGTCATCTACGTGCCCGGCAACCACGACGACCGCGTCCGCGAGTTCTGCGGCGTCCACTTCGGCGGGGTGGTGGTGGCTCGCGACATCATCCACGAGGCGGCCGACGGCAAGCGCTATCTGGTCGTCCACGGCGACGAATTCGACGGCGTCGTCCAGCACGCCAAGTGGCTCGCCTTCCTCGGGGATTGGTCCTATAGAACCATCCTCATGCTGAACACCCTGGTGAATCGCGCCCGTCGCCGCCTGGGGTTCGGATACTGGAGTTTTTCGGCCTATCTGAAGGTCAAGGTGAAGAACGCTTTGCAGTTCATCGAGAACTTCGAGGCCGCTGTGGCCGACGAAGCTCGACGTCGGGGGGTGGACGGCGTGATCTGTGGTCACATCCACAAGGCCGAGATGCGCGACATCGACGGCGTCGCCTACGTCAACGACGGCGACTGGGTCGAAAGCTGCACGGCCGTGGCCGAGCACGCCGACGGCCGCCTCGAGATTCTCGAGTGGGCCAAGCTGCGCTCCTGGTCGGTGATCGACCGGGGCCGCAAGCTGCCAAGCCCGACCGAAGAGGCCCTGCCGGAGCCCGCCGTCGCCTGATGCGGATACTGCTTGCTACCGATGCCTGGGAACCGCAAGTCAACGGCGTGGTTCGCACCCTGACCCGGGTGGTCGACGAATTGCGCGCCATGGGCCACATCGTCGACGTGGTCAGCCCTGACCAGTTCCCGACCTTTCCGCTGCCGACCTATCCGGAAATCAAGCTGGCCATCGGCGCCTATGAGCCGGTGCAGGAGCGCTTCAAGCTGTTCGAGCCCGAGGCGATCCACATCGCCACCGAGGGCCCGATCGGCCTGGCAGCGCGCCGCATCTGCCTGGAATGGAAGCTGCCGTTCACGACCAGCTACCACACCAAGTTCCCGGAATACGTCTCGGCCCGCCTGCCGCTGCCTCTGGCGGCCGGCTACACCTACATGCGCTGGTTCCACAAGCCGTCGGGCCGCCTGATGGTCGCCACGCCGACCATGCGCGACGAACTGGCCAAGCACGGCTTCCGCAACCTCTCGCCCTGGTCGCGCGGCGTCGACACCGACATCTTCAAGCCGCGCCAGCCGGGCGATCCGGACATCTTCGAGGGCCTCGCCCGCCCGATCTTCCTGAATGTCGGGCGCGTGGCCGTCGAGAAGAACATCGAAGCCTTCGCCAGCCTCGATCTCCCCGGCACCAAGGTCGTCATCGGCGACGGCCCCCAGCGCGAAGAGCTGGCCGAGAAATATCCCGAGGTGAAGTTCCTGGGCGCCAAGTTCGGCGAGGAGCTGGGCCGCTATTTCGCGGGCGCGGACGTCTTCTGCTTCCCGTCCCTGACCGACACCTTCGGCCTGGTGATCCTGGAGGCCATGGCCGCCGGCGTGCCGGTGGCGGCCTTCTCGGCCCCCGGCCCTGTCGACATCATCCCCGGCTCCAACGCCGGCGTCCTGGCGCCCGGCCAGACCGACGGCCTGAAGGAAGCCTGCCTGGCGTGCTTGGAGCTCGACCGGACGGTGGTGCGCAAGTTCGCCGAGAAATTCTCGTGGCGTTCCTGCGCCGAGGAGTTCTTCCGCAACCTGCAGCCCTATCCCGAGCCCGAAAAGACGCGGTTCTGGCGCCGGCTGCGTCGCTTGGCGCGCCTGCGGAAGAAGACGGCGGCGTAAGAGTCGGGACCTCCGCCCATCGTGAGACATGGCTCTCCCTTCCCCTTGATGGGGAAGGGTTGGGGATGGGGTGATCGCTGAGCTGGCGGCGGCGCGCTGCAATGGACGTCGTATTCACCCCACCCCTACCCCTCCCCATCAAGGGGAGGGGACGTGTTTCATCAGCTTCACGCGATCGCTCGCTGAAGGTTCGGAAAGGGACGCGGAGCGCCGGACATCCGTCCGGAGGTTTGGATAGTGATTACCGTTTCGACGAAGCCAGACGCTCCGCGCAGCCGTTATCCGGTGAGCCCTCGACGCGCGGGGTTTTAACCCGCTTCCGAAAGAGGCCCCCGGCGGGCGGGCCGAGGCGACGAACCCCGGTCCCGGAACGCCCGGGCGATTTCAGCCCGGACCTGTCGCGCCGCCGAAATCCTCGCCGCCAGGGCTTCGTCCTGTGTTTCAAGGAGCCTGCCGCTGGATCCGCCGCGAAGACGCCTTCCCCAAGCTTGGAAAGACCGGCGAGCGCTTCCCGCTCGACCACCCCCGACAGCCGTCACGATCGCCGGCCGGACGTCCCTTCCAAGCCATCGGGTAAGGAAGAGTATGAGGCGCGATTCAACGCGGATCACAGAGCGGCGTGTAAAAGTGAGAAGCGATTGAAATCGTTAGGTTCGATTCCGTCTATGCGGATCATATCGCCGCGAACGCTCCTTCTCCCCTTGCGGGAGAAGGTGTCAGCGAAGCTGACGGATGAGGGGTCGATAGACGGCGCCGCCTCGCAACCCCTCACCCGGCCCTGACGGGCCACCCTCTCCCGCAAGGGGAGAGGGATTCTGCCCCCTCGACATTTTTCGGCGCGCGCTGTCGAATCCCCCCGAGCCGGCGCGTCTCTGGGGTCGAAGCGCCGCGATGGTCGCGGGCTCGCCTGGAGTGATCGCCATGAAATACGCCCTGCTGATCTTCGAAGACGAAAAGGTCTTCCGCGGCGCCGACGGCCGCGCCTGGGAGGAAATCCTGGCCGCCCACGGCGCCTTCGCCGGCGAGCTGGCGTCCAAGGGGATCCTGAAAGGCGGCGCCGGCCTGAAGACCAGCGACACCGCCACCACGGCGCGCAAGACGGGGGGCCAGTACGCCCTGCACGACGGCCCCTATGCCGAGGCCCGTGAACAGCTGGGCGGCTTCTATATCGTCGAGGTCGCCAACCTGGACGAGGCCCTGGCCCTGGCCAAGCGCGTGCCCCTGGCCGGCGACGGCTCGGTCGAGGTTCGCCCCCTGATCGACGAGGACTAGGTCCTGGCGTCGCTGGACCAGACCTTCCGCGAGACCGGGGGCCGGATCGTCGCCGCCCTGGCGGCGGCGTTCCGCGACCTCGACATCGCCGAGGAGGCCTTCGCCGAGGCCTGCGCCAAGGCGGCGGAGGTCTGGCCGGCGGCCCCGCCGCTGGATCCGGCCGCCTGGCTCTACGCCGCCTCCCGGCGGCGGGCGCTGGATATGATCCGTAGACGGAACGTTCGCAGCCGATTGAGGCCGGATGCGCCCGAACCCGAGGCGACGGCCGAGGCGCAGCTGGCTTCCGACGCCCGCCTGATCCCGGACGAGCGGCTGCGCCTGATCTTCGTCTGCTGCCACCCGGCGGTGGCCCCGGAAGCCCGCGCGGCGCTGACCCTGCGCCTGGTCTGCGGCCTGTCGGCGCAGGAGATCGCTCGGGCGTTTCTGGTTTCGGAGCCGGCCATGCTGCAACGCCTGACCCGGGCCAAGCGCAAGATCGCCGAGGCCGGCGTCTCGTTCGAGGTCCCCGGCCCAGAGGCCTGGTCCGAGCGCTTGGCGGCCGTGATGGCGACCCTGGAGATCGCCTACGCCCGCGCCCACGAGGATGCGGCCGGGGCCGGGCCGCACGCGGGTTTCGCCCAGGAAATGCTGGACCTGACCACGGTGCTGGTCGAGCTGCTGCCGCGGGAGCCTGGCGCCCTGGCCTTCGCCGCCCTGGTCCGCTACGCCGAGGCCCGTCGCCCCGCGCGGCTCGACAGCGAAGGCGTCATGGTCCCGCTGGACCGCCAGGATCCAACGCTGTGGCGCGGCGACCTGATCGGCGAAGCCGAGGCCTTGCTGCGGCGGGCGAGAAGCCTGGGTCCGCCCGGGCCGATCCCGCTGCGCGCCGCCCTGCACAGCGCCTGGTGCGCGCGCGAGACCTTGGAGGAACCGCCGCCCTGGCCGGCGATCCTGTCGCTCTACGACGCCCTGCTGAGCTTCGGCGAGGATCCGTTCGTCCGGATCAACCGCGCGGTGGCCGTGGCCGAGGTCTTGGGGCCGGCGGCGGCGCTGGTCGAACTGGAGGCGCTGGACGCTGCAAGACTGGCGAACTTCCAGCCCTTCCATGCAGTGCTGGCGGATCTGCTGGCGCGTCTGGGAAGGCGGGAAGAGGCGCTGGCGGCCTACGATCAAGCCCTGGCGCTGGGGCCCGCGGAGGCGGAAAGGCGCTGGTTGATCCGTAGGCGGATGGAATTGGCCAAAGCCTCTCAAACATCCGACCTCCCCGGCGAATGCCGGGGCCCAGATGGAGCCCTCTGAGAAGCGGGTTGGGCTGGGCGCTTCTTCCCGTCAGCCCCAAAGCCATACGATCTGGGCCCCGGCATTCGCCGGGGAGGTCGGAGGAAAGGAAACCCTACCCCGCCAGCGTCTCCAGGAACCGCACAGGCTCCCCACGCCCTTCGGCGATCACCTCGTCGTCGCGCATGACCACGATCCCGCGGACGATCGTCGCCTTGGGCCAGGCCTTGGCCTCGAAGCCGTCGAACGGGGTCCAGCCCGAGCGGGTGGCCATCCAGTCGTGGGTGATGGTGCGGCGGGCCTTCATGTCGACGATGGTGAAGTCGGCGTCGAAGCCCTCGGCGATGCGACCCTTGTCGGCGAGGCCGAAGATGCGGTTCACGCCGTGGCTCGTCAGGTCGACGAAGCGCTCGAGGGTCAGCTTACCGTCGACCACGTGGGTCAGCATGATCGGCACCAGGGTCTGGACGCCAGGCATGCCCGACGGCGAGGCGGGATAGGGCCTAGCCTTCTCTTCGCGAGTGTGGGGCGCGTGGTCGCTGCCCAGCACGTCGGCGACGCCGGTGTCGACCCCGCGCCAGATCCCCGCGACGTGCTCGGCGTCGCGGATCGGCGGGTTCATCTGGGCGAAGCCCTTCAGGCGCTCATAGGCTTCCGGCGCGACCAGGGTCAGGTGCTGGGGCGTGACCTCGACCGAGGCGACGTCCTTGTTCTGGGCCAGGAAGTCGATCTCTTCCTTGGTCGTGACGTGCAGCACGTGGATGCGCTTGCCCAGGCTCTTGGCGATGCGGACCAGGCGGTGGGTCGACTGCAGGGCGGCCTGGGCGTCGCGCACCTCCGGGTGGCTGGTCCAGTCGCCCGGACGGGCGAGAGCCCGGCGCTCGGCCAGGCGGTACTCGTCCTCGGAGTGGAAGGCCGCGCGGCGGTTGACGTGCCGCAGCACGTTCTCGACGCCCTCGTCGTCCTGCACGAGCAGCGAACCGGTCGAGGCGCCCATGAACACCTTGATGCCGCAGCAGCCGGGAAGCCGTTCGAGTTCGCCCAGGAAGGCGGCGTTCTCGTGGGTGCCGCCGACATAGAAGGCGTGGTCGGTATGCATCCGCCCCTTGGCGCGCGCCAGCTTGTCGGCCAGGGCGTCCGCGTCCGTGGTGGTCGGCTCGGTGTTGGGCATCTCGAAGACGGCGGTGACGCCGCCCAGGGCCGCGCCGCGCGAACCGCTTTCGAGGTCTTCCTTCCACTCCAGGCCCGGCTCGCGGAAGTGGACCTGGCTGTCGATGACGCCGGGCAGAACGGTCAGGCCCGTGGCGTCGAACACCTCGCCGGCGCTGGCCTGGGAGAGGTCGCCGATGGCGACGATCTTGCCGCCGCGCACGCCGATGTCGGCGAAGCCCCGGCCGGCATGGTTCACCACCTCGCCGCCACGCACGATCAGGTCGAAGGTCTGGGTCATGGGACGGCTCCTCGGGACAGTTGGGGCGATCTAGGACCGGTCCGCGCCCGAGGCAACCCGGAACTAGCCGGCGTCGCGCTTGACGGTCCGCTTCCGGGCGGCCGGCTTTTTGGCCAACGGCGCGGGCTGGGTTTCAGCGACAACCTCGGCCCCCAGGAGCGGCGCATCGACGTCCTGGATGGGTTCGCCCCACGGCGAGGTCTCGGGCTCGACCGCCTCAACCGCGGCTTCGGTCTCGGAGACCTCGACCGGCGTCGCCACGCGGGCGAGCAGCTCCTTGGCCGCCCGGACCACGGTCGGCACCGGCAGGTCGCTCATGTGGCGGATGGCCTGGGAGAGATCGGGATCGATGGCCATGAACTGCTGGAAGGTGCGCGGCCCGCGCACGGCCACCGCCTTGTCGCCCCAGGGCCCATAGCGCCGCTCGTCCGAAGGGCCGAACAGGCCGACCGTCGGGCAACCGGCGGCGGCGGCGATGTGCATCAGGCCGGAGTCGTTGCCGATGAACAGGCTGGCGCGCTTGAGGCAGGCATAGGCGGTGAGGAGATCCACCTTGCCGGTCAGGTCGATCGTGCGGCCGCGCGCCGAGGCCATGCGCAGCTCCTCGACCATGCGGGTGTCTTCCGGGCCGCCCAGGATCAGCAGCCGGCCGCCGGCCAGCGGACCGTCCTTGTCGAGCAGCTGGGCCGCCGTCTGGGCGAAGCGCTCGATCGGCCAGACCTTGCCGATCCAGTTGGCCGCCGGCCCCACGGCCAGGATCGGGCCGCCCTGCCCCAGGAGCTCGTCGGCCAGGGCCTCGACCTCGGGCGTGATGTAGAGATACGGCGCGGGCGGCTCGCCCTCGAGCTTCAGGGTCCGGGCGGCGTCGACAACCTTGTGCACCGGCTCGCCGGGCGTCTTCTTCCAGATCGCCCGCTTGTCGCGGCGCAGGAAGAGGGCGGTGGCCGAGCCCCGCAGGTCGACGACCAGGCCCCACTTCTTGTGGCGCACCTGGTTCCACAGCTTGAACCAGTGGCCCTT
>JAYRLX010000329.1:0-4546 GCA_041905125.1 Caulobacter sp.
GGATCGGAACATCGACCGACAACGCCGCGAAGCCGGCGACGAGGCCGGCGTGTGTGCCGGCGCTGCCGGTGGCGGTGACCAGCCGGTCGATCTTCAGATCCATCTGGTCGGCCTGGACGATCAGCTCACGGGCGCAGTCGACATAGCCCAGCGCGCCGACCGTGTTCGAGCCGCCGCCCGGAATGACATAGGGCTTGCCGCCGCGCTGGCGGACGCTTTCCGCCGTGGCCTCCAGCTCGGCGAACATGTCGCTGCCGGCCGGGACGTAGCGGATCGCCGCGCCCATCAGCTTGTCGAGCAGCACGTTGCCGTTGCCCATGTAGTCGCCGGCCTTCGAGCCCGTGCGCTCCTCTAGGATCACTTCGGTCTTCAGGCCGAAGCGCGCGCCGGCGGCGATCGTCTGGCGCACGTGGTTGGACTGGACCGCGCCCTGGGTGACCAGGGTGTCGGCGCCCTGCGCCAGGGCCTCGCCCAGCAGGAACTCCAGCTTGCGGGTCTTGTTGCCGCCGCCCGCCAGGCCGGTGCAGTCGTCGCGCTTGACCCAGAGATCGATCCCCAGCGCTGCGCCCAGGCGGGGCAGGGGCTCCAGCGGCGTCGGCAGGTGGGCGAAGCGGGCGCGGGAGAAGCGGGCGAGATGCATGAACGGTGGTCCCTCGGAATGTCGCTGTTCTGTTAGCACGACTGGCGCGCGCCGCGACGATTAGGTGGCGCCCGCGCGCGCCCCTTGGTGGTATGATCAATCCTTGAGAACCGGCGCTCAAACGACCGGCTCCACGGAGGAAGACATGACCCGGATGATTCCGTACGTCGCGCTGGGCGCGGCGGCTTTCCTGTTCGCCGGCGCGGCCGGCGCTTCGACCCTCATCATCGGCGGCGGCTCGGCCAACGAATGCTCGGACGCCGCGCTCAAGGGACGCTCCGACGACCGCGCCGTGCTCGCCTGCACCACCGCGCTGGAACTCGAGAACCTGAACTTCCGCGACCGCGCCCGCACCTATGTGAACCGCGGCGTGCTGCAGATGCGCCAGCACCAGTTCGCGGCGGCGCGCGCGGACTTCGACCAGGCGTCGAGCATCGATCCCAGCCTCGGCGAGGCCTATGTGAACCGCGGGGCGACCCTGGTCGGCGAGGCGCGCTATCAGGAAGGCGTGGCCCAGATCGACAAGGGCCTGTCGCTGGGCGTCAAGGATCCCGAGCGCGCCCTGTATAACCGCGCCCTGGCCAACGAAGGACTCGGCAATCTCCGCGCGGCCTATCTCGACTACGCCAAGGCGGCGGAGCTTAATCCCGATTGGGCGGCGCCGAAGACCGAGCTGGCGCGTTTCACCGTCAAACGGCCCTGATCCGAGCCTGAGCGGCGCGGCGGGCTGTTCCAACTCAAGGAGCGGCGCGTCGCGTGCGGAAGATCCTTTGCCTGTCGGTTTGCCTCGCGGCTCTGGGCGGCGGCGTCCAGGCTCAGAGCCTTCGCGAGATCGAGGCGCGCAACGCCGCCGCCCATGCGCTGGAAGACGTCCGCCGCGACCTGCTGGCCAGCCAGATCGAAGCCTCCAACGCTCAGGAACGCGCCCGGACCGACAGCTTGCTGCGCGGTCTGGAGCAGCAGCGCGCCAGCTCGGTCCCCACCGCGCCGTCGATGACGGTCCCGCCCGCGCGGGCCGTGGACGCTCCGGCGCGGCGGGAGGCCGATCGCGCCAACGCCATGAGCCGTATCGACCAACTGACCCAGGACGCCCTGGCCCAGAGCAACGCCCGCATGCGCGCCATACGGCCCGCGAGCGAACCAAAACACTGAAGACAAAGAGGGTTTGATGGAGTGGGAAGGCGGCCGTCGGTCCGGGAACATCGAGGATCGGCGCGGTCTCGGGCCGGTGGGGATCGCCGGCGGGGGCATCGGGGCGGTGGTCCTGGCGGCGATCGGCTATTTCGTATTCGGCATCGATCCGCGCACGACGATGGATGTCGCCCAGGGATTGCGGCAGCCGGCGCAGCAAGAGGGCGTCCGGGGCGAAGTCTCTGATCGCGAAGGCCAGTTCATCGACGTGATCGAGACCTCCAATCGCGAGGTCTGGACGCCGATCTTCCAGCGCGAAGGCGTCGCGTACCGGCCGCCCGAGGCGATCGTGCTCTACAAGGACTCGACCGGAACCGGCTGCGGGACGGGACAGTCGGCGATGGGCCCGTTCTATTGTCCGGCCGACCAGAAGGTCTATCTGGACCTGTCGTTCTGGCGGGAGCTGGAGGGCCGTTTCGGCGCCAAGGGCGACTTCGCGCGGGCCTATGTCGTCAGTCACGAGATCGGCCATCACGTCCAGCACCTGCTGGGCGCCGATCAGCAGGCCCGCCGCCTGGGCGCGCGGGGCGAGGAGAGCGGCTCGGTGCGGCTGGAGCTGCAGGCCGACTGCTACGCCGGCGTCTGGGCGGCGCACGCGGGCGAGGCCTCGGGCGGTCGGATCGTGATCAACCGATCGGATATTCAGGACGGCCTTGGCGCCGCCGCCGCCGTGGGCGACGACACGCTGCAGAAACAGACCCAAGGACAGGTCGTGCCCGACAGCTTCACCCACGGCACGAGCGCCCAGCGCATGCGGTGGTTCAGCCGCGGCTACGACCAGGGCGACCCGTCGGCGTGCGACACCTTCTCGGCCGCTAGCCTTTGATCTCTGTCAACGCGCGGTCGTTCAGCAAGCGGGAGAGTTCGACCATGTCCATGACCTTCACCAGCGAAGACCGCGTCCTGCTGGACCGCTACATCGAGAGCGTCCTGCTGCGGTTCAACGACGGCCGATATGATCTCCAGGAGGCGACCCGCGCCCTGGCGGAGAGCTTCGTCCAGGTCGGACGCGGCCAACCCGACGTGCTGATGCACATGCGCGGCGTGGTCGAGGCGGGCGACGACGCCTGAAGAGCTTGACCGGCATCAACGCTTGACCTGCGCGTCAGCGCGCCTAGTTTCGGACCCCTGTTCACCGGGGGGCCGCGCGCGCGGCTGAGATTGGGCTTCTCGCCCTGACCCGTAGAACCTGATCCGGGTCATGCCGGCGAAGGGAGGGAACGCGGGCGCGGCCTTCATGGCGTCCGTCAGACCGACTCAAGCACGACACGTCCGGGTCTCCTTGGAAGCTTGAGGAGCGCCCGAAATGAATATCCAGACGACCATCAAGGCCGTGGCCGAGACGATCTCGACCGGCCCGATCCCCGGCTCGCGCAAGGTCTATCAGGCCGGCGCGCTGTTCCCCGACCTGCGCGTGCCGTTCCGCGAAGTGGCGGTCCACCCGTCGGCCAACGAGCCGCCGGTGACGGTCTACGATCCCTCGGGCCCCTACACCGATCCGACCGTCGCCATCGACATCGAGAAGGGCCTGCCGCGCTCGCGCGAAGCCTTCGTCGTGGCGCGCGGCGACGTCGAGGTCGTCACCAATCCCCGCCAGGTGAAGCCCGAGGACAACGGCTTCGCCCAGGGCAAGCACCTGGCCCCCGAGTTCCCGGACGCCGGCCGCAAGATCTACCGCGCCAAGCCGGGCAAGCTGGTCACCCAGCTGGAATACGCCCGCGCCGGGATCATCACGGCCGAGATGGAATATGTCGCCATCCGCGAGAACCTGCGCCGCCAGCAGAACGCCCCGTGCGTCCGTGACGGCGATGATTTCGGCGCCAGCATCCCGGACTTCGTGACGCCGGAGTTCGTGCGCCAGGAAGTGGCCCGCGGCCGCGCCATCATCCCGGCCAACATCAACCACGGCGAGCTGGAGCCGATGGCGATCGGCCGCAACTTCCTGGTCAAGATCAACGCCAACATCGGCAACTCGGCGGTGCTCTCGACCGTCGCCGACGAGGTCGACAAGCTGGTCTGGGCTACGCGCTGGGGCGCCGACACGGTCATGGACCTGTCGACCGGCCGCAACATTCACAACATCCGCGACTGGATCATCCGCAATTCGAGCGTGCCGATTGGCACGGTGCCGATCTACCAGGCGCTGGAGAAGGTCAACGGCGTGGCCGAGGACCTGAACTGGGAAGTCTTCCGCGACACCCTGATCGAGCAGTGCGAGCAGGGCGTCGACTACTTCACGATCCACGCCGGCGTGCGCCTGCCGTTCGTGCCGCTGACCGCCAAGCGCGTCACCGGCATCGTCTCGCGCGGCGGCTCGATCATGGCCAAGTGGTGCCTGGCGCACCACAAGGAGAACTTCCTCTACGAGCACTTCGAGGACATCTGCGAGATCATGCGCGCGTACGACGTGTCGTTCTCGCTGGGCGACGGCCTGCGTCCGGGCTCGACCGCCGACGCCAATGACGAGGCTCAGTTCGCCGAGCTGCGCACCCTGGGCGAGCTGACCAAGGTGGCGTGGAAGCACGGCGTCCAGGTGATGATCGAGGGGCCGGGCCACGTGGCCATGCACAAGATCAAGGCCAACATGGACGAGCAGCTGAAGCACTGCCACGAGGCCCCGTTCTACACCCTCGGCCCGTTGACCACGGACATCGCGCCCGGCTACGACCACATCACCTCGGCCATCGGCGCGGCGATGATCGGTTGGTTCGGCAC
>JAYRLX010000330.1:0-4534 GCA_041905125.1 Caulobacter sp.
GCAATACTCCCTCTCCAGGCCAAAAACCTGTGAGCGGATAAATATCCCCAAGACGAATGTTCTCAAAATTAAAACAAGTACATGATATTTATTACTTATATTTAATGCCGAAGATTAAATGGCCGTAATAATTCAGGCGAATACGACGCAAGCAACCACGGCGCGCCTTTAAAAAAATCGCGAGCGGATTCACGCCTTGAAAACGCCTGGCTCCTAATGATTGAACGGGGCCGAGAAGCGGTCTTGGGAGCCTATAAGGCGGGATGTCTTCGATGTTTAGGTTTGCGGCGATCGCTCTGGTGGGCGCCCTGTCGGCCGTCGGCGCGGCCAAGGCCGTCGTGTCGCTGGACGATCTGCGCCATCCCGAGCTCCGCGCACCGTCGGCCGCCGCCGCCACCCTGGGCGACGCCGAAGGCGGCTCCGCCCAGATCACCAAGGACAGCGACGGCCACTTCTGGGCCAAGGCCGCCGTCGACGGTCACGACGTTCGCTTCCTGGTCGACACCGGCGCCACCGCCGTCTCGCTCAGCATGGCCGACGCCCAGCGCCTGGGCATCGACACCAGCAAGCTGACCTACGACTACAACGTGATCACCGCCGACGGCCGCACCCGCGCCGCCTCGGTCAAGCTGGCCAGCGTCGCCATCGCCGGCGCCAAGGTCCGCGACGTCGACGCCCTGGTCATCGAGAAGGGCCTCGAGAACTCGCTGCTGGGCATGAGCTATCTGGGCCGCCTGTCGCGGTTCGAAGCCACGCCCGACGCCCTGATCCTGCACCCGTAAGCCTACGCCGCCGGCGCGGTCCGCTCCTCGCGCGAGGCCAGCGCCGTCCGCACCGCGTCCAGCGCGCGATCCACCACATCCAGGCCCGCGCCCGGCTTGACGCCCTCGACCGTCAGGATGCGACGCCACGCCCGCGCGCCCGGCAAGCCGTGGAACAGGCCCAGCATGTGTCGCGTCATCGCCGCCAGATGGGTCCCCGCCGCCAGCTCCCGCGCCAGATAGGGCCGATAGCGCTCGACCGCTTCGAAGCTGTCGACGTCGGCGACGTCCATTCCGAAGACCCGCCGGTCGACCTCGCCCAGCAGCCCCGCCTCGTGATAGGCCGCGCGGCCCAGCATCACGCCATCGACGCCGTTGGCCAGATGCTCCAGCGCCGCGTCGATGCTGGGCACGCCGCCGTTGATGGCGATCGTCAGGTTCGGCCGCTCGCGCTTGAGCCGATAGACCAGTTCGTAGTCCAGCGGCGGGATGTCCCGGTTCTCCTTCGGCGACAGGCCTTGCAGCCAGGCCTTGCGGGCGTGGACGATGAAGTTGTCGATCCCCGCGGCGGCGCAGCGGTCCACCAGCGTGAAGAGGCTCTCTTCCGGGTCCTGGTCGTCGACGCCGATCCGGCACTTCACCGTGGCGGGGACCTTCACCGCGTCCTTGATGGCGGCCATGCACTCGGCCACGAGGTCGGGCTCGCGCATCAGGCAGGCGCCGAAGCGGCCGCTCTGCACGCGGTCCGAGGGGCACCCGACGTTCAGATTGATCTCGTCATAGCCCCAGTCCTCGCCGATCCGCGCGGCCTGGGCCAGCTCGGCGGGGTCCGAACCGCCCAGCTGCAGCGCCACCGGATGCTGGCCGGCGTCGAAGCCCAGAAGCTTGTCGCGATCGCCATGCACCACCGCTCCGCTGGTCACCATCTCGCTGTACAGCAGCGCGCGGCTGGACAGCACGCGATGCAGCGACCGGCAGTGGCGGTCGGTCCAGTCCATCATGGGCGCGACGGAGAAACGGGCGGGCTGGAACGTCATGACCTTGCTTTGCGGGACGCCCGGGGGCGCCGGCTTGAAGCGCGCGTATATAGGCCAGCCGCGAGCGTGGCGCGAGACCTCCGCGCCAACACGGAGGCGACAAGCCTGCCCGCATCGACTAAAGAGCGCGCCGTGACTCGTTCGCCGCTCCAGCGCCGTCCCTTCGCCCGCGCCGTCTTCATGACGCTCGCGGCGCTGGCGGTCGCCTTGAAGGTGCTGATCCCGGCCGGCTTCATGACCGCGCCGGACCCGCGCAACGGCCTGCCCTTCTCGCTCGTGCTCTGCACCGGCGACGGCGCGAAGGTCGTCCAGCCCGGAGAAGCGCTGGCCGGCCATCACGACAAGGACGGCGACAAGTCCGCCCACGACGCACCCTGCCCGTTCGCCAGCCACGGCGCGGCGGCGCCGCCGCCCAGCCCGTTCACGGCGACCAAGATCGCGTTCGTCGCCTACGCGCCCGCCGAACCGACGCGCGTCGTCCATCTCGCGCCAGGACGAGGCCTCGCCGCCCCGCCCCTGCCGGCCAGAGGTCCTCCTAGCCAGCTGATCTAGCCTCCGGCCGCCCGCTGGAGCGCACGCGCCGCCTCGCGGTCGCGCCGGCGCGCGCGCGCCGCATCCGCTTTTTCAGTTCTGCCTACGCATGGCGCGCCACGCCGCGCCCAAGGACCACATCATGAAGTCTCTCCTCCTGGCCGCCACGGCCATCGCCGCCTGCGTTCCGCCGCTCGCCCACGCGGCCGACAAGCCCGACACCGAAGTCTCCTCGGTCATCGTCACCGCCCGCCGCAATCCCGAGGACCCGCCCGTCGTCGCCGACGCTCGCAAGCGCCTGTCGGAAACCCCCGGCGCGGTGTCGGTGATCTCGCAAGAAAGCTACATCAATCGCCAGACCCTGGCCCTCGACGACATGCTGCGCGACGCCCCCGGCGTCTATGCCCAGCGTAAGTGGGGCGGCGACATCCGCATCTCGATCCGGGGCTCGGGGATCGGCAACGCTAACCACAATCGCGGCCTGCTGATCGCCCAGGACGGCGTGCCGCTGAACGAGGCGGACGGCTATGGCGACAGCCAGGTCGCCGATCCCCTGAACACCCGCTACGCCGAGGTCTATCGCGGCGGCAACGCCCTGCGCTTTGGCGGCGCCCTGCTGGGCGGGGCGATCAACATGGTCACGCCGACCGGCAAGGACGCCGGCTTCTCGAACCAGGTCCGGATCGACGGCGGCTCCTACGGCCTGCTGCGCGAGCACGTCGCCCTGGCGCGCCAGTCCGGCGACTGGGACGTCTATGTCGCCGCCACCAACCAGACCAGCCAAGGCTGGCGCTCGCAGAGCCAGCAGAACATCCAGTTCGGCAGCCTGAACGTGGGCCGCTCCTTCGGCCAGGATCGCGAAGTTCGCTTCATCCTGAACGGCTCGAACATCAACCAGGAGATCCCGGGCTCGCTGACCCTGGCCCAGTTCAACGCCAATCCGCGCCAGACGGCGGTCGGCAACGCCAATGGCGACCAGGGCCGCAACCAGCGCGGCGTGCGGGGCTCGCTGCGGACGACCTGGCGGCTGAACGACCAGCTCGTCTTCGAAGGCGCGCTGTACGGCGTCTGGAAGGAGCTGGACCACCCGATCTTCCAGGTGATCGACCAGGAAAGCCGCAACTACGGCGCCTTCGGCCGCTTCGACTGGGACGGCCAGATCGCCGGCAAGCGCGCCGACGCCTTCTTCGGCGCCTGGTACCGCCAGGGCGACCTGGACTCGCACTTCTACATCAACAACCGCGGCGCCCGCGGGGCGCTGCAGTCGATCTCTTACCAGAACGCCAAGGCGATGGACGTCTTCGGCGAGGGCCGCCTGTTCGTCACCGACCAGCTCGCGGTCGTCGCCGGCGCCACCTGGGGGCAGGCCGAGCGCGACTATGTCAGCGTCGCGGTCCCGGGCGTGAAGAGCACGTTCAATCTCGACGCCAGCAAGACCTATGACTGGGTCTCGCCCCGCATCGGCCTGCTCTGGCAGAACGATGTCGGCGACCAGGTCTTCGCCAACCTGACCCGCTCGGTCGAGCCGCCGAACTTCAGTTCGATGTCCCCGACCAATGTCGGCTTCGCGCCCGTGAAGCCGCAGAAGGCCTGGACCGGCGAAGTCGGGGCGCGGGGTCGCCGCGGCCCATTCACCTACGACGTGACGCTATATCGCGCTGAGCTCAAGGACGAGATGCTGCAGTATGCGGTCACCTCGTCGATCCCCGCCGCGACCTTCAACGCCGACAAGACCCTGCATCAGGGGATCGAGGCCGCCCTGGACTGGGCGCCCGCGCCGCGCTGGCGCATCCGCCAGACCTGGACCTATTCGGACTTCCGCTTCAAGGACGACGTCCAGTACGGCGACAACCGCCTGCCGATCGTGCCCAAGCAATTCTACCGCTCGGAGGTCCGCTATGACGATCCGCGCGGCTGGTTCGTGGCGCCGTCGGTAGAGTGGTCAGCCACCGACCAGTGGATCGACTACAAGAACACCCAGAAGGCCCCCAGCTACGCGATCCTGAACCTGAACGCGGGCTGGAAGGTCACGCCGGCGGTGTCGCTGTTCCTCGACGCGCGGAACCTGACCGACAAGGCCTACGTCTCCAACACCCAGGCCGCGACGGTCTGGACCGCGTCGACCGCCACCCTGTGGCCGGGCGACGGCCGTTCGGTGTTCGGCGGCGTGACCGTCAACTTCTGATCCGGATCGGCGGCGGCTCT